>JBEGNG010000315.1:0-2622 GCA_041182645.1 Planctomycetota bacterium | reverse complement strand
CGTGCCGGCAGCGCTGCTCGCGAAGGTCTGGTACTGCACCCGTGGCGCGGACACCGGTCCGGTGGTCCATTGGGCCTGGGCGCTCGCCGCCGTCAGGGCGATGGTCAGGACGTTCAGGATCGTTCGGCGCATGGGTGGTGTCCTCCGGAAGGATGCCACGCATCTTGCCCCATGGCCAGCGCTCCGGACAGCCCGGCCGCACTTCCGACCGCGCCCAAGGTGGGCGTCACCGCCCCGGCGGCGTGCCGGGCACGGGCGGGGCGAGCGCAACGCACTCGACGACGCGCAGCCGTCCCCCGGAGCGCTCGACATGCTCACAGGCATGGGCCAGGCGCAGTGCGCCGGCCCGCTCGCCGTCGGTGGTGAGGAACTCCACGCAGAGGGGGATCGGTGCCCGGACTGGCCTCGTGGCGTCGAGCGCAATCGCCAGGATGGCCATCATGAGACCCGCGGCGAGGCCCGTTCGTGCGACCGTGGCGGAGCGTCGGCGCCGCCGTGCGGATCGATCGAATGCGTCGAGGCCGAGCTCGAGGACGGTGCGCTGGCGGTCGGTCAATCGGTTCATGCGTTCTCCTGACGGGCCCTTGCCCGTTCGATGGCGCGTCTGATGCGGCTGTCGAGTGCGGCGCGGCCGATCCCGAGCCATCCTGCAATCCTCGTGAGCGTGGCTCCGGTTCGGATCTGCAACTCGACGAGCAGCCGATCGTCCCTCGACCATCCGTTCATGCCCTCGAGTTCGCGCCGCATCTCCTCAAGGTCATCGAAGCGCTCGATCAGGTCGATGGCCTCCGAACGTCCGTGGGCGAAGCGGCGTTCCCTGGTGTCTCTCGCCAGTTCGCTCCTGATGAGGTCGATCACGGTGCTCGTGACGATCCTCCGAAGCCATGCATCGAGGTGCACCACGCTGGTGCAGTGACGGGGTGCGCGCGCCACACGGAGCCACGCCTCCTGTCCAGCGTCGTCGGCCAGGTCAGGTCGTCGATGCAGGCGTCGCGATGCTTCACGCTCGACGAAGGCGCATCGAGCGCGGAAGAGCTGCTCGTACGCCATCCGGTCACCATCCACCATACGACGCGTCATGGTGCAGACCGCCGCATCATCCAGTTCCGGGCGGGGCGTGGGCCGATCGTCGGTGGCGTCCATCGAACCCACTTCGGTCGAGGGTGCGCCGACCGTCGTGAACCCGTCGGGGCCGTGGCTCATCCTGCGGTTCCGGGAGCAGCCTCACGAACGCCGAGGGACTCAGGCAGTGCCCGTACCGCTGCGCGGACCGAGTCGACGTCCTCGACCGAGCCATGCACGAACAGCATGCCGGACTCGCGGTGGAGCCGGAGACGGAAGTTGGGCGACCGTTCCGCATCCCCGGAATCTCGCGCGAGCCGCTGGAGGATCCCGTCCTGCGTTGCTTCGATCTCCGCCTTGGACCCTGCGTCGGCGGTCGCGGGCGGCAACCGGAACATCACCACGACCTCGCTCGAGCGAATCGGGATGACGATCTCCTCCGCTCCCGGCAAGTCGGTGTTCAGCACGATCGATGCCGGTCGACCGGCGGCGACCCATGCAGACATGTCGAACGGAACCTCATGTCGACCTGCCGTCGACCCGGTCGGCGGCAGACCGATCACCCCGACCGGTACCGAACCCGACACCCGGAATGCAGCGCCATCGATGCTGCCGATCATGATGCTCGGGGCAGCGGCTGTTGGATCGAGCACATCAAGCACGTCGGGCACCACGGAGACGACCGGCAGGACCTTCCCCGTGATCTGGACTGACTCGACCGCGCCGCCCTCGAAGGTCACGTAGAGAGGCTTGACCAGGTCGATGCCGCCACGCTTGCCCGGATCGACGGTGACCTCGACCGTGATGGACGCTCCAGGGACGATCGGACCGGCTGGTGGCGTGGACACCGTGGTGCAGCCGCATCCGCCCTTGATGGACGTCACCACGATCGGTTCGGTTCCGGCGTTCCGGACCACGAAGGGAACGGACTTGGGCTTTCCCACGGTGAAGTCACCCATGGCGAGGACGGGTTCCGTGGCACGTGGAGTCTTCGATGCCGGAATGGAAGCCGCGGCCGCATCACCCGCTGCATCGGGTTGCGGGAGCGGGGGGACCATTGATGCTGCGAGCATGGTCAAGGACAGCACGGCGACGTGAACGATGGGCATGATGGGCTCCGTGGTTGGGACTGCGGAAGGACTCCGCTCATCATGTCAACGGAGCCGATGCGCCGGATTCGTCGCGCAACGTCCATTCCCTGCGATTTTCCAGGATGCGGGCCGGACCATGGAGATGACCAGGGGCTCGGGGTATCGTCCCCCCATGAGCCAACCGAAGGACGATCGTCCGTGCTGCAGCGGTTCCGATTGCTGCGCGCCCACCCCCGGCGACCATGGCGCGCAGGACCAGCAGCGCGAGCACGTCCGCGCCGGCTACGGCCGAATCGCCACCGCAGGGTCGTGGTCCGCACTCCAGCAGCCCGCGCAGGGGGCATCCTGCTGCGGCCCCTCATCCGGTGGCGGATGCTGCGGTCCGACCTCCTTCACGCCCGAGGAACTCGCGTCGGCGATCGGGTACAGCGCGGCCGAGCTGGCGATGTCCCCCGATGGCGCGAACATG
>JBEGNG010000314.1:0-2623 GCA_041182645.1 Planctomycetota bacterium | reverse complement strand
GCGCCGCCAGCGCGGTCCGTGATGCCGATCCGCCATCGAGCGCGCCCGAGCTGCGTGCGCCGATCCACGCGCCGAGCCAGCGCCCGTCGCTGCAGGCCAGCGCCACGAGTGCGGTGGTGATCCAGTGCGCGTGCTCGCGCAGGTCGATCGGCACGATGAGCAGGGCGGCAAGCGCAGGAACGACCAGGACCTCGGCGGAGTGGTGCATCCATCGTGCGGCCGGTCCCTGCACCAGCAGCCCGAGCAGGCATGCGGCCAGTGCCACGGCGCCGGCCCACTGGGCATCACTCGACCATCCGGCAGCCAAGCCGAGCCCCATGGCCAGCGGCACGGTCGCCAGCAGCGTGGCGAACCGCGCGGCCTGCGCGAGCGGACCGGTCGTGTCCTCGCGGTGCGCGAGCGCGCGATCGGTGCCGGCGGCCACCGCCGCGCAGCCCGTGCATGCTGCGAGTGCGAACGCGATCGGCGTGCCGCGCTCGGCCTCCATGAAGGCGAGGCACAGGAGCGTGCAGCTCATCGGCACCACCGCGAGCCAGGCGCCCTTGGCGAAGGCCGTGGGCTGCCAGAAGCGCCGCCGCGGACCGGGATCGGACATCGCGGCGAGGATCCCCAGCGCTGCGAGGGCCAGGACCGCCCAGCGCCGCGCGGCTGCGAAGTCGAGCTCCGCCCTGGCGACGGCCTCCGTGCACCGCGCGAGGCTCTCGAGTTCGGCCGCCGCAGCCGGGTCGTCGGCCTTCGGCACCGTGCCTGCGTTGATCGTCACCAGGCGTCGCGCCTGCACGAGCCGCTCTGCATCGCGCCGGGCGATCCGCTCCTCGGCCCCGCCGGCAACCCAACGGACGAAGGTCGTGGGCGCGGTTGCCCCGAGCACCATCGGGCCGAGCATGATGCCGGTCACGAGCCCCGCGGCGACGGCCGCATGTCGCAGGCCCGATCGGCGCAGGAGCCACGCCAGGGCGATGGCGACGACGCCCACGGTCGCGGCGCCGAGCAGCGCGTGCATCGGATCCGGACCAAGCGGACCATGGGCCTGAACATCCATCGGGGTCGTACAGTAGCCCGGTCATGCCGATGCCATCCGCCCCGTTCACCCTGCCCGCGGTCGTCCTGTCGCTCGCCGTCGCCGCGCCCTGCATCGCCGGCAACACGGACGCCGCGCTGGCCCATGTGCCCCCGGATGCGATCAGTTTCATCGTCGTGCCCGACCTGGCTCGCGCGGGGGCCGATCTCTCCGAGACGCTCGCGCGCATGAACCGACCCGAGACGAGCGTGCTCGGCAAGCCGGTCGAGCAGCTCAAGGGTTGGCTCGGCGTCGGGGCGGGCTTCGACGAGCGGGGTTGCGTCGTGGCGTACAGCACGGCGATCGCCGGTGCACCGGCCGGCCAGCCGCCGGCAGCCTGGACGCTGCTGCTCCCGGCGAGCGATCCCAAGGCGCTCGCGTCATCGATGGGCATGGGTGCCGATGGATCGCTGACCTTCATGGGCGAGCCTTCGTTCGCGTCGACGACGGCGACGCACGTGGTCATCAGCCAGCGGGCGGAGCTCGCGCGCGGCCACGATCCAAAGGGCGGCTGTGCAGCGGCCTTCATGACGGTCGTCGGAGCCGACGCCCGCGTGCGCGTGGACGAGGCCGAGCTCATCGCCTGGGCGGGCCCGGTCGCGCTCGAACACGCGAAGACGATGGGCGAGCAGGCTGCCGCCATCGCGCAGCAGCGCGCTGCCGAGCAGGGGATGCCGGTCGACGGATTCGCCGGGCGTCAGGAGGACCTGCAGCGCCTCTCGGGCGCGTTCATGGGTTCGCTCGAGCACGGTGTGCTCCTGGTGGACGTCGATGCGCTGGGTTTGGCGATCCGGCCGATCGCGGTGCTCAAGGCCGATGGTCCGCTGGCCAAGGCGTTCGCCGCGGGCGGGGCGGGGCGCGCGCCGTTCTCGACGCTGCCCAAGTCGGCGTTCTACGGCGCGCTCTCGATGGACGTGCAGGCCGTCGGCGGCGGTGACGCGATGAAGGCGCTGGCAGGCATGATCGACCCGGCCGGCGCGGTGCTGCCGGCGTGGGTCATGGAAGCGGCCCCGCTCATCGATGGCGTGCAGCTGGCCGCGTACCCGAGCAAGCTCGGTGTGATGGCCGGTGGTCTGCTCAACGACAGCAGCCTCGTCATCCTCACCAAGGATCCAGCGCGCGTGATGGCGATCTTCAAGGAGCGCCTGATGCAGATGGGCGGGACCGCCGGCGGCCTCCGCCTGACGCCCTCGTGGGAGGATGCACGGACGCTGAAGGATGGCTCGACCGCCGCTGCCTTCGAACTCAAGCCCGAACCGGTCGCCGACGAGGGCGAGGCACGCGCGGCCGCATCGAGTGCCATGCAGATGCTGGCGACGCAGGCGATCTTCGGCAACCGCGGCATGCATGGTTTCGCGCGCGCGGCCGACGGCGCGTTGGTGGTCACCTACAGCCAGCGCCCCGACGTGCTCACGCGGGCGACCGAGGCGCAGGCCGGCCGCGGGGCGACGCTCGCCGACGATGCAGTCGTCAAGTCGATGCTGCAGTGGATGGTCGCGCAGCCCGATGTCGTCGGGTTCATCGGGATCGGCCAGCTCATGAAGGCCGCGCGCCAGGTGGCGG
>JBEGNG010000313.1:0-2635 GCA_041182645.1 Planctomycetota bacterium | reverse complement strand
CAGCAGCATCTGCGGCGACGAAATGTGCATTCGCAATACCGAGTCGCTGGCATGCATTCTTTACGAGGTTTAGTCGCGTCTCGTAGCGATCAACAGCAACGATCTCCCCAACGTTCTTCATCAATTCCCCAATGAACGTTGCTTTGCCGCCCGGCGCAGCACACATATCGATGACACGATCTCCAGGCTTCGGATCGAGCATCTGAACGGCGAGCCCTGCGCTCTCATCCTGAACCACGAAGAATCCTTGCCGGAACATCTCCGAGCCGCCGATTCCGGCCATCCCGATTTTGCGCCCCGGCACCCATGGGCTACTGTTGCCTTCCAAGAGGAGTCCTCGCATTATGAACCACCGTCTCACCGTTGCCACCCTTGCCCTGTGCCTCGCTCCGACCGCGCTCGCGCAGAGCGTCGCGCTCAGCGAGATCCGCGTCGACGAACCCGGCTTCGACCTCAGCGAGTACATCGAGCTCGCCGGCGCCGCGGGCACGAGCGTCGATGGGCTTTCCATCGTGGTGCTCGGTGATGGGGATGCCGGCTCGCCCAACGGCGTGGTGGAAGCCGTGATCGCGCTGAACGGCGCCATCGGCTCGTCGGGGCGCTTCCTCGTCGCTGAGGCGACCTTCTCGCTGCCCGCGACCCCGGACCTCTTCGCGGACTTCGAACTCGAGTCGAGCGACAACACGACCTTCCTGCTCGTGAGCGGCTTCTCCGGCGGCGTCGGCACCGACCTCGACACCAACGACGACGGCACCCTGGACTCCACGCCCTGGACGGCGCTGCTGTCGAGCGTGGCCTTCGTGCGCAACGCGAGCCCCGATGGCGTGACCGAGGAGTACTTCTATGCGTCGACGACCGTCGGGCCCGTCGCGGGCGACTCGCCGGCGCACGCCTACCTGTGCGGTGATTCGTCGGCGTGGAAGGCCGGTGCGCTCGACCCTGCCACCGGCAACGACACGCCCGGCGCCGCGAACCCCGCCTGCGGCAGCTCGATCGTGCTTGAGTTCAGCGAACTGCGCACGAAGATGCAGGGCAACGACACCGATGAGTACGTGGAGTTCGTCGGCACTCCCGGCGATGCGCTCGCCGGACTGACCTACATCGTGATCGGCGACAAGGCCGCCAGCGGCACGACCCCCGCCGACTACGTCGGGTTCGTCGAGATGGCCCTGCCGCTCGACGGTGCGGTGGTCCCGGCGGATGGCCGCCTCGTGATCGCCGAGCCCACGGTGACCTTCCCCCTTGACGTGGATTGGGTCACCCCGACCGACGGGCTGCAGTTCGAGGACAACAGCACCTCGCGCACGCACCTCGTGGTCGCCGGCTGGTCGGGCGCGACGCTGACCGATCTGGACACCAACAACGACGGCACGCTGGACAGCACCCCGTGGACCTCGATCGTCGCGAGCGTGGCGATCCGCGGTCCGTTCACCACCGACCAGGTGTATTCGCCGAACGAAGTGCCGGCCGACGTCACCTCGACGGGCACGTTCACCGCGGCCCACGCGTACCAGTGCACCCCCGAGGACACCTGGACGGTCGGTGCCTTCACCTTCTACTCGGGTGGCGGCGACACCCCGGGCTCCGCCAACCGCGCCTGCGCCGCCGGTCCCGTGCTGGAGTGCGGCGAAGCCACGGCCGGTGCGTGCAACACGGAGCACGCCACGCCGTTCTGCTCCGACACGAACTGCTGCTCCGCCGTCTGCGTGGTCGATCCCGATTGCTGCGTGACCGCGTGGGACGCCGCCTGCGTGACCCAGGCCGCCACGAGCTGCGCCGCTGCGACGGCGAGCTGCGAGTTCGTGGATGTCCGCCTGAACGAGATCCGCATCGACATGACCGGCACGGACCTCAAGGAGTTCGTGGAGATCGCCGGTACGCCGGGCGCATCGCTTGATGCCCTGACCCTGATCGTGATCGGTGACGGCTCGAGCGGGACCAGCCTCAGCGGCTTCATCGAGCGCGTTCGCCCGCTCGTGGGCGTCAGCATCCCCGCTGACGGCACGCTGCTGATCGGCAATCCGGGCGTGACGCCCGATGTCGGCAACGGCGCCGGGACCGCCGGTGCGAACCTGACGCAGGACTGGCTCGAGAACAGCGACAACCTGACCTTCCTGCTCGTCCGTGGCTTCACTGGCGCGATCAACACCGACCTCGACACCAACGATGACGGCACCTTCGACTCGACCCCGTGGGTGGAGATCGTCGACGGCATCGCGCTGGTCGAGTCGGCGACGACCCCGCCCGTCGGCACGGAGTACGCCTACGGCGCCAACCGGGTCGGCCCCGATGGCGTGAACGTGCCCGGCCATGTCTGGCGCTGCCAGGACACCGGCTGCTGGAACATCGGCCTGTTCGACCCGACCGCCAACCAGACCGCGGGCAACGAAACCCCCGGTGCCGACAACGTCGAGTGCGGCGGCGTGGTGTGCGCCGGCGACTTCAACGCCGACGGCGTCCGTGACGGTGCCGACCTCGGTGCCCTGCTCGCCGGCTGGGGCACCTCGAGCGGCGACATGAACGACGACGGCACCACGGACGGCGCCGACCTCGGGGCATTCCTGGCCGTCTTCGGCCTGCCCTGCGAGTGACGGTCGCCTGATGACGTGAAGCTTCCCGCGGGCGCCCGGCATGC
>JBEGNG010000312.1:0-2646 GCA_041182645.1 Planctomycetota bacterium | reverse complement strand
GCGATCGGAGACGCGGAAGCCCACCAGGAGCGACCAGGACACCCCGAGATCCGGCGAGAGGGAACCGCCGGTGAAACCGATCTCCTCAACCGCGCCACCGATGTCGGTCGGCGGGAATCCCTTCAGCGTCAGATCGGGAATGATCGACACCCCTGCGCCGGTCTGGACATAGAGCCGACTCGGTCGGTCGCCCTCCTGCTGCGCGGCCGGCGGAACCTCGATCGCCTTGGGCGGCAGCGGCGTGCTGGCCTTGCCCTCTTCGCCGGGTGGGCGGATCACGGGTGGCGGCGGAGCGGGCTTGCCCTTCGTCGGCTTCGGCGGCGCTTCCGGAACAGGTGGCTCGGCATCCGGCGGAAGCGGTTCGACCCCGCTCCCTGCGGGCAACGGCGTGAGCGGTGGCGGCGGCACGATCGGCGCCGGTGCCGGATCCTGCGCCAGCACGACCATCGCCGGCGCGTGGACGGCGATGCAGGCAAGCAGGATGGGCAGACTGCGACTCATCGAGGTGCGGAGGATTACCCCACCGGCTCGATCGCATTGTGAAGGAAGCGTTCAGGACGCGCGAAGGCGCGGTGTGGATCGCCCCCATCGACCACTGGCGCCTCGACGGGTGACACGACGGCACGCACCGCCTTCCACACGGATTCCTAACGACTCGCTCACTCGACTTAACACGCGCGCGGCTTAGGTTTCTGCTCCTCGGTGCGGGCGCCGAGGAACCTGATCTAGGCAGGAACCATGCCCGAGTCGTCGCCTCGGTCCCGAAGGGGCCAAGGCATTTCCCCTTCGTAGTTCACCACCGACGCACTCGTTTCGCTTTCCCAAACCCAAGAAAGGTCTCTGACATGAAGCTCATGAACGCCTCGTGCCTCGCCGCCACCATGCTCGTGGCCGGCGCCGCCAGCGCGGCCGAAGTCCTGGTCACCCAGAACATCTCGACCTCGACCACCTGGACCGCCAGCAACACCTACAACCTCCAGAACCAGATCTACGTGCTCCCCGGCGCGACGCTCACCATCGAGCCCGGCACCGTGATCGCCAGCACCACCAACCTCGGTGGTTCGCTCGCGATCTGCCGCGGCGCCCGCATCGTGGCCAACGGCACCAACGAGTCGCCGATCATCTTCACCTCGACCGCCGACGTCGCCACCTGGACCGGCGGCAACCCCAAGACCGGCACCGCCCGCGTGGCGATGAACGAGTGGGGCAACCTGACGGTCATGGGCCGCGCCTACATCGGCAAGTACGGCAACGGCGCCGCGTCGACCAACACCGCAGCCCCCAACGCCGCGAACTTCGCCCAGATGGAAGGCCTGACGGGCTCGTCGTCCACCGACCCGAACGTGATCTACGGCGGCGGTGACGACCTCGACTCGAGCGGCACCTTCTCGTACGTCAGCCTCCGTTACGGCGGCAAGGTGATCGGCCTGGGCAACGAGCTCAACGGCCTGTCGCTCGGCGGCATCGGCAAGGAAACCGTCATCGACCACATCGATATCTGGAACAACGTCGACGACGGCATCGAGATCTGGGGCGGCAACGTCAACCTGCAGTACTTCAGCATCTGGAACATCGGTGACGACAGCCTCGACATCGACCAGGGCTGGCGCGGCAAGGCCCAGTTCGGCCTGATCGTGCAGGGCTACTCGGGCAACGCCGCCCAGGGCTCGGGCGTGGGCGACAACATCCTCGAGATCGACGGCGCCGAGAAGTCCGACGCGCAGCCGGTCACCACGGGCGTGGTCTACAACCTGACCTGCATCGGCCAGACCGGCTCGACCGGCGGCGACACCGGCGTCGAGTTCCGCGACAACGCCAACCTCCAGGTGCGCAACAGCATCTTCATGGACGTCGGCGAGCAGGTCATCCGCAACATCAACACCGACGGCGAAGCCACCGGCGGCCAGACGGGCTACGGCCACAACGGCACGCTCAGCTACGCGGCCCGTTGGACCACCCCGTACAACACCTACTCCACGGTCAACCCCTTCGCGAACCCCGCGTCGGCGTACCAGGCGCAGGTCGACGGCAACCTGATCGACGTGCGTGATTGCGTCTTCTACAACAACACGAACGCCTCGGCCTACACCGAAGCGAACACCTACGGCGTCTTCACGAGCGGCAACAACGTCAACGCGGGCACGAGCGCCGCGAACCCGACTGCCATGCCGATCGCGGCGATCACCAAGGGTGCAGCCGTGAACCCCAACGGTTCGCTGATCATCCGTCCGGTGACCAGCATCGACCCGCGCGCCGCCAACGCGGCCGTGACCAGCGTCGGCTCCGCGCCGAACGACGGGTTCTACGAGCAGGCCCAGTTCCGTGGCGCGTTCAGCTCCACCGGCAACTGGCTCTGCGGCTGGACCGCCGTCGATGCCTACGGCATCAACGTCGCTCCTCCGGGTGGCTGCGTGGTCGCCGCTCCGTGCCCCGCCGACCTGAACGGTGACGGCGTGGTGGGTGGTGCCGACCTCGGCGCCCTGCTGGCTGCCTGGGGCACCACGGCTGGTGACATTAATGACTCCGGCGACACCGATGGTGCCGACCTGGGCATCCTGCTCGCCGGCTGGGGCAACTGCCCGCAGTGAGTCCGCTGCCGGGAACTCGCGTTTCCTTAACACGGCCTGAACGATGTTGACGGCCTCT
>JBEGNG010000311.1:0-2939 GCA_041182645.1 Planctomycetota bacterium | reverse complement strand
CAGGAGCATGTTGTAGACGTCCGGGTGCGCCTTCTCGACTTCATCGAGCAGGACGACCGAGTAGGGACGGCGACGCACGCGCTCGGTGAGCTGGCCGCCTTCCTCGTAGCCGACGTAGCCCGGAGGCGCACCGACCAGGCGGCTGACCGCGTGCTTCTCCATGTACTCGCTCATGTCCAGGTGGATCATGGCGTCGGGGTCGCCGAACATGAAGGTGGCCAGCGCCTTGCAGAGCAGCGTCTTGCCGACGCCCGAGGGCCCGACGAAGAGGAAGCTGCCCATGGGGCGGACCGCCTTGTGGAGCTCGTTCTCGAGCTGGAGCAGGCGCTCCGACTCTTCCTTCGCGAGCTTGGTGAGCGGCACGCCGGTCATCTTCGACACGACCTCGCGGATCATGTCCTCGTCGACGGTGGCCTGCGACTCGTTCATCTTCTCGCGCCACTCGACCTGGCGGCGCTCCTTCTCCTTGCGCATCTTCTCGGCCTGGTCGCGCAGGTCCGCGGCACGCTCGTAGTCGGCGCCCCGCACGGCCTCGTCCTTCTCGAGCGAGAGGCGCTCGATGCGCTCCTCGATCTCGGCCAGGTCAGGCGGCTTGCTCATGGTCTTCAGGCGCACGCGGGCGCCCGCCTCGTCGAGCACGTCGATCGACTTGTCCGGCTGGACGCGGCCGGTGATGTAGCGGCCGCTGAGGTCGACCGCGGCGCGCAGGGCATCGTCGCCGAAGCGGACCTTGTGGTGCGCTTCGTACTTCTCGCGCAGGCCCTTGAGGATCTCGAAGGTCTGCTCGGCGTTCGGCGGCTCGACGGTGATCGGCTGGAACCGGCGCTCGAGCGCGGGGTCCTTCTCGACGTACTTGCGGAACTCGTCGTAGGTCGTGGCGCCGATGCACTGGATCTCGCCGCGGGCGAGCGCGGGCTTGAGCACGTTGCTGGCATCGATCGCGCCCTCGGCGCCGCCGGCGCCCACGAGCGTGTGCAGCTCATCGATGAAGAGCAGCACGTTCTTCGAACGCTTCACCTCGTTCATGACGGCCTTGATGCGCTCCTCGAACTGGCCGCGGTACTTGGTGCCGGCGACCATGGCCGCCAGGTCGAGCGCGATGAGGCGCTTGTCGTGCAGGATCTCCGGCACGTCCTGCGCGACGATCGCGCGGGCGAGGCCCTCGGCGATGGCGGTCTTGCCGACGCCGGCTTCGCCCAGCAGCACGGGGTTGTTCTTGGTGCGGCGGCAGAGCACCTGGATCAGGCGCTCGATCTCGCCGGCGCGGCCGATGACCGGGTCGAGCTCGCCGTTGCGGGCCATCTCGGTCAGGTCGTGGCCGAAGCTGTCCAGCGCGGGGGTCTTGCTCTTGCCCGCGGCGCGGCGACCGGGTTCGGGCGACGGCGCAGCGGCCTCGCCCTCGGGAGCCTGCGGCTGCTGGCTGGTTTCCTCGGGCTCGCCACCGGCGCCGAGCAGGTTGAGCACTTCTTCCCGCACGTCATCGAGCTTCAGGCCCAGGTTCAGCAGCACCTGCGCGGCCACGCCGTCCTGCTCGCGCAGGAGGCCCAGCAGCAGGTGCTCGGTGCCGACGTAGTTGTGGTTCAGGTTGCGCGCTTCCTCGATCGCGTACTCCACGACCTTCTTGGCGCGGGGGGTCTGGGGCAGCTTGCCCATGGTGACCATCTCGGGGCCGCTCTTGACGAGCTTCTCGACCTCGAGGCGGACCTTGCGCAGGTCGATGCCGAGGTTCTTCAGCACGTTGGCGCCGACGCCGGAGCCTTCCTTGACGAGGCCGAGCAGGATGTGCTCCGTGCCGATGTACTCGTGGTTGAAGCGCTGGGCTTCCTGGTTCGCCAGGGCCATCACCTTGCGCGCGCGGTCGGTCAGTCGTTCGTACATCGAAGCCTCCTTGGTGGATCGCGGATGGTAGGGGCCGCGACCTTCGTTGCTTGCTCGCACTGTGCACGTGGCGTGCCAGCCGTCCGCATTCCCTGTTGGCTGCCGGGCATCCTGCCGCAGCCATGCTGAACCATCGGATTCCATCACGCCGGACTCAAGCCCGCCGGGCCAGAATCCGCGCGAACGGGTGGCCGGCCCGGGGAGGCCCGAGCCGGCCGGCTGGCTGAATTCGCGCAAATCGTGCCGCCGCAGGTGGTTACGGGCCAAGCCGAGCGAGGTTCGCATGGTCGCCCCCGCACAGGGAATTTTGCCTCCGCCAACCGCCCCGCCCGCGACAATCCATGCATGTCGCTGCTGTGGCTCATCGCGCTCTCTGCCGTCCTGTCGTGCCCGCAGGCTCCACCGCCCGCCGGATCCGGTGGCACGGGCGGAACCGGTGAACCCGCTCCGCGCTTGGGCACCGCGATCGAGGAGCAGACGCTGAAGAAGCCGCTGCGCACGAAGGCAAAGCTGGCCGCAGGCACGATCGTGTCGGGTGACGTGACGGCGTGGGATGGCGACGGGTTCCAGTGCGGCAGCACGCGCGTGGCCTGGCTCGACCTCGTGCCGAGTGAGTTCAAGCGGCTCTACGACAAGGTGATGGACGACGACTCCATCGACCACTGGCTCCGCTTCGCCGAGCTGCAGACCGCGATCGGGCTGGAGACTCCGGCGCAATCGGCCTGGAAGAAGGTGCTGTCACTCGACAAGTCTGCGGCGCCCCGGGTCGAGGCCTCGCGCAAGGCCGCCGAGGCGATGCGCAAGGCACAGCTCGAGAAGGAGCGCATGGCTCGCGAGGGTTCCGTGCAGGACTTCGCTGCCGACGGCACCGCGCCGCGCTGGCCGGTCCTGACCGATGCCGAGCGCGATGCTGCGCTCACGACCATGCGTGAGGACGCCAAGCGCTTCGCGGCGATGGCGGGCGTGAGCGTGGAGCCGATCGAGACCGAGTACTTCATCCTGGTCAGCGAGCTGCGGCCCGCCGAGACCAAGGAACTGCAGAAGGAACTCGACGGCATGTA
>JBEGNG010000310.1:0-2658 GCA_041182645.1 Planctomycetota bacterium | reverse complement strand
GCGGTAGACCGCCAGATCGGGCGAGACCGGTGCGGTGTGCGCGGCGAAGGGATGCAGGCAGGTGAGGCTCTTCGCGCGCTTGGCGCTGTCGAGCATCCATCGTGGAAAGGCATTGGTTCGGAAGATGGTCTCGATGCCGTAGCGCGCGCGCAGGGGGCTCGCGATCTCCTCGCGCAGGCCGTCCCACTTCTCGATCTCGGGGTCGCGGGGCTTGAGGAAGAGCTGCACGCGACGCTTGGCGACCGGGTGCCCGGGATCGAGCAGGAGCATCGCGCCGGGTTCCTCCGTGATTCCGGTGAGCCACTCGAAGTGCGGATGCGCGCGGAAGTGGCTGAAATGTCCGCCCTGATCGTTCCCGGCGAACACCACGGCGATGCTCTGGCCGAGTGCCTTCATCACGCGTTCACGCCGTGCGGCGTGCTCGGCGACGGGGATCGCCGTGGGGGCGGCCGCCGTGCGTGCCGAGGTGGTGCGGGGAGTCCTGGTCGACGTCGTGCGCTTGGCCATGCCGCTATGGTAGATGCGCGCCGGTGCGTACCATCCACGGCCGAGGACCGACCATGGCAAGCAACAAGATGTCCGGAAGCCTGAACCACGCGATGATCGACGGCACCGAGGCCAAGGCCGCCCAGGCGATGGCCGACCACTTCGGCGAGCCCGGCTACGACGACATCACCAAGGTCTACATCGCGCAGAACTACGCTGGCTACACCGAGGAGAACCAGGAGACCTGGCGCATCCTGTACGACCGCCAGATGGCCTACCTCGCCGATCACGCGAGCAACGTCTACCTGTCGGGCGCGCGCAGCATCAACCTGGTCCGTGACCACATCCCGTACCTCGAGGGTCCCAAGAGCGTCAACACCTTCCTGCAGCGCCTCACCGGCTGGCAGAGCAAGGCGGTGCCCGGCTACCTGCCGGCGAAGGCGTTCTTCGCATGCCTCGCGCGCCGCGAGTTCCCGACGACCATCGTGATCCGCCCGAAGGAGTCGATCGACTACCTGCCCGAGCCGGACATCTTCCACGACATCTTCGGCCACGTCCCGCTGCACGCCGACCCGACCTTCGCCGACTTCCTGCAGACCTACGGCAAGGCCGCGCTGCTCACGAACGATCCGTACCACACGGAGCGCCTGTCGCGCCTGTTCTGGTTCACGGTCGAGTTCGGCCTGATCCGAGAAGGCGGAGAGATCAAGCTCTACGGCTCTGGCCTCATCAGCAGCCCGGGCGAGAGCCAGCACGCCCTCGTGTCGCCCGAGGTCGATCGCCGGCCGTTCGATCTCGAGACGGTGTGCAGCACCAGCTTCGAGATCGACCACTACCAGCCGATCCTGTACGTGCTCGAGAGCTTCGAGCAGCTGCGCGATGCCATGAACAGCTATGCGGAGCGCCTGCTGAACGACGTGCCTGCTTCGGCAACCGCGTGATCGCGCGGTGCGAGGCCCGCGCTGCGGGCGGGGCACGGCGGCACGGCGTTCCGGACGCCGGACTCAGCGCACCAGCGACCCGACGGCCGCCACCGCATCCTCGACAGTCGCGATCTCCACGCCGTCGGGCCATGGCACGCGGACCACGTCGAACGCGCGTCGCACGTCCATGCCGTCCGGATCGATGCCGACCACGCGCACATCCTTCGACTCGGTGCGGGCGGAACCCGGGATCGCCTTCAGCAGCCGCGCTGGATCCGCGTTGATGGCCTTGCAGGCGGCGGGCTCGATCGACGCCAGGGCATTCGGCACGATGACCGCCTCGGCGTCGACGTAGTACCCCGCATGGCGGCATGCATCAATGGCGAGCCTAGCCCAGTTCACGTCGGGCGCATCACCGTGGTAGATGCGCCAACGGTCGCACAGCGCGGCATCCTCGCCGCGCTCCATGAACCGTTCAGGGGTCACCGAGAGCTGCATCGAGTCGGGCTCGCCGTCGGGCAGCTCCAGCACCACGTCGCCGCTCGCGAGCACGGCCACCATGACCGGTGCCACGATGCGACCGTCGGGCGCGAGCACGATCTTCACCGGGCGGCGCTCGCCGTCGAAGCAGAGGTGCCCATCGAGGTGGCTGCGCAGCCACAGGTACGCCTCGTCGGCAATGCCATCGGGATCGTCGATCATGCGTGCACGGTACGCGCCCCACCGCGACTCCGTCGCCGGTGCATCGTGTCAGGCACCCCCCTGCGCATGCCGCGCCGCCGTGCCACCGCGTTCGCCTGTGGGGGATGCCCGAAGTCGCGCGCTACGCTTGGGCCATGACCCTGGTGGCCTGCAGCGTGACCGTCGATCGGCCGGACCTGGTCACGCCGGCGCTCGAGCGTGCCGCTGCAGCGCGCGCCGACGGGGCCGACCTGGTCGAGTGGCGCATCGACCTCCTGGCGATGATGCCGGGTGCGGACGGGGCGATCGCGCGGCTCGTGCGCGACAGCCCGCTCCCATGCATCCTCACGGTGCGCAGCGAAGCCGAGGGCGGTGCGTTCGATGGCTCCCCGGTCGAGGCCGCGCGCGTGCTCGCCGCCGCCGTCCGCTGCGGTCATCCGCCGCGCTTCATCGATGCCGAGGCCCGCATGCTCCAGGATGCGCACGCCGGTGCCGAGCTGCACGCGGCGCTCGCCACGCTCGATGACGGTGCACGGCCCTCGCTCATCGTCAGCATGCATGACCACGC
>JBEGNG010000309.1:0-2661 GCA_041182645.1 Planctomycetota bacterium | reverse complement strand
CCGGTCGTCACCTCGACGCCGCCGGTCATGCCGAACTCGGGGTGTCCGGGCGTGCGGCTGCCGAGCTGGCGGAACGCCTTGATCTGCTCGAGCGTGACGGCATCCTCGCCGGTGGGCGCGCCGTGACGGTCGAGCTGCTTCACGCCGGCCAGGTGCAGGAGCGCGTACAGCAGCATCGACGCGTGTCCATTCGAAAGAACGAACCGATCCCGATTGATCCAGTCGGGCCGGTCGGGGTCGAAGGTCAGCTCGTCCTGGAAGAGGGCCCAGGCGACCGGGGCAAGGCCCATCGGTGCGCCGGGGTGGCCTGACTTGGCCTTCTGGACGCCGTCCATCGAGAGCGTGCGGATGGTGTTGATCGCCAGGGCATCGATGGCGGGGACCGCGGCAGGGGTGCCGGCCTTGACGGTGTCGAGCAGCGTGGAAGTCATCATGGTGGTCTGGGAGCACTGTACGTCGCGCGTCGATGTTGACGCAGTGGCCCGGCACGCGTCTACTGCCCTGATGAGCCGCCTCAAGACCCTGGCGATCACGAGCCCGAAGGCCTGGGTCACGATGACCGCCCCGGTCCGGCTGGAGATGCTCGAGGCGCTTCGGCTGATGGGCCCGTGCGCGATCGCCGACATCGCGAGCATGCTGGACCGGCCGGCGGATGCGCTCTATCGACACATGCACAAGCTGGTGCGGCTCGGCGTGGTGCGTGAACTCGAGCAACGCAAGGTGGGTCGGCGGCTCGAGCGGACCTACGACATCGTTGCCGACCACATCCATCCCGGCTTTCGCGACGGCGGGAGCAAGGCGGCGAACCAGGCCTACGACCACACCGTCAAGGTGATCTGCAAGATCGCCGGGCGCGCAAGCAGGGATGCGGCGCAGAGCGGTCAGCTGAAGTTCAGCGCCGAGGCGCGCACGCTCGCCGCCTTGGTGCACCACGGCTGGCTGACGCCGTCGGAGTTCGCGCGCGCCCGGGAACTGCTGATGGAACTCCAGGCGCTGCTCGTCGCCGGGCGCCGTCGTCCCGATGCCCGTCTCTATGTGATTGCCTCGATGCTCCTGCCGATCGTGCGCAAGCGGGGCGCACGGCGCGCCCGGGTCGGTGCGGCGCCCGGGACCCCGCCCCCCGTGACGCCGACGGGTGCCAAGGAACGCACGCGCGCCGCCCGGTCGGCCCGCCCGGCGGGTGGTCGCCGCGGGATGGCGTGAGCCCGGCTGACCGCGGCAGGAACGCTCCCGTACCGTGCGCCCCATGCGCGCACTCAGCACGGTCCTGCTCCTCGCCTGCTCGAACATCTTCATGACCTGGGCCTGGTACGGCCACCTGAAGAAGGTGGCCTGGACGCTGCCGGTCGCGATCGGGTTGTCCTGGCTCATCGCGCTGCCCGAGTACGCGCTGCAGGTGCCTGCGAACCGCCTCGGGCACGTGTCGCAGGGTGGACCCTTCACGGCGCCGCAGCTCAAGATCCTGCAGGAAGCGATCACGCTCGTGGTGTTCGTGGGCTTCTCGATCGTGGTGCTGAAGGAGAAGCCGCGCGCGAACGACTACCTCGCGTTCGCCCTGATCCTGGCGGGCGTGGTGGTGTCGATGCTCGGTCGCGATGGTGCGCCCGCGCCGCAGGGGTGATGGGGTCAGCGGCAGCGCATGACGCCGTCACGATCGATCGTCCAGATGCCGTCGTCGTCGCTCCACATGCAGTCGAGCGCTGCGTTCGACACGCGGACCGCCAGCACCTGATCGAGCGTTGCGGCATCGAGGATCCGGAGCGCGCCGTCGGCGCCTCCCACGATGATCCGCGTGCCGTCCGCGCTGCCGGCGATCGATGCGGCACGGCTGCGCTGCGTGCGTGAACTGGCGATGACGGTCCCGTCGTGATCGAGCCTCGCGATCAGTCCATCGCGCCCGCCCGCAAGGATCATGCCACCGGGTCCTGCACCGACGGCCGCGCACTGCTGACCGATCGGGCTCGTCCATGCCAGGGCGCCGTCGGTGAGCCCGAGGGCCGCGCAGCCGTGTACGCGTGATGCGACCAGGACCAGTCCCAGGTCATCCTGCATCGCCAGCATCGGGATGCCTGCCACCTCGGAAGCAGCATCGGTGACCAGCGCGGTGGACGCCCAGCGGATCGCGCCGCTGCTTGCATCGATGCACACGATGGCTCCGTCGAGGCGCAGCGCGCAGAGGTCTTCACCGTTCGGCTGCGAGGCGAGCAGCGTGAACTGCCCGAGACCTCGGCCGATCGGGAGCGGCGTGCCGTCGCGGTGGGCTCCCGCGATCGAACCGTCCGGTTCGAGCCATGCGGTCCAGTCCGGCGACACGACGGTCCCGCGGCGATCGGTCCGGACGCCGATCCATCGATCGATCGCTCCAGGATCCAGGCGCCTGAGTCCACCCTGGCTGCCGATCCAGAGGCCGCCATTGGCCGGCAGCAGCGACCACACCATGTCGGGGCTTCCGGGCAGCGCATGCGACGCACCCGTCGCGAGGTCCCACGTCACGAGGAGTCCATCGGCACCGGCCGAGATCGCCCGGGTCGGCGACAGTCCCTCGATCGACCAGACGTTGTCATGGTGCATCCGCCCGGTCCACGCGGGCCCTTCAAGGCCACGGCGATACAGGCGCACCGTTCGGTCCCAACCACCGACGAGCATGGTCGCGCCGTCGGG
>JBEGNG010000308.1:0-3153 GCA_041182645.1 Planctomycetota bacterium | reverse complement strand
CAGGCGGCACCTGGGCCTACTGGCTCAACGGGCCCGCGTGTCCGGCGAGCTATCCGGGGAATTGCGGCAACTGGCCGGCGTACCAGCCCATGAACTTCGGCAGCACCAACGCTGCCTTCGGCGGGTGGCGCCTCATGAACGTCCGCTCGCTCCACAACTACCTCAACGGGCGCTACTGGGATCCGACCTACTGGGCACCGAACGATCGATCAACGTACCGAGCCGCCGCCCCGAACTTCGACTACCCGGGCGAGTTCGTGTTCTCCAACCAAACGATCCCGCCCAGCAGCTACGCCATGGCGAGCTCAGCGATGTGGGATCCGCAGGTCTTCCGGGCGCCCTCGCAAGGCGGCTTCCGGTCGCCGTCATCCTTCGCCGACGCGTACCGCCGTCAAGCGCTGTTCGGGGCGGCCCACCCTGAGCTGAAGACCCTGCTGCTCGAACACAACTGGTGCCGATGGGCAGCTTCGGCCCCACTGCCACGACGTACGCCTACAACGCATCGGCCTCGGCCACGCCGGTCGCACTCTTCTACGACGGCCACGTGTGGACGATGTCCAACGCGAAAGCCATCGCGGACGACGCATCGCTCATCAAGCGCGGCCTCGATGGCCTGTGGAGCCGCGACACGCCCTTCGGACAGGATGGTTACCTCGGCGCCCAGTCGATCGATGGTTCACGCACGAGCCACTCGGTGCTGACGACCGGCGGCATCCTCGGTCGCGACGTCCTCACCCCGCAGTGAGCACCACCATGAAGCACACCACCATCGGGAGCCACTCCATGAAGCACGCTGCCCTGATCATGCCCGCGCTGCTGGCTGCGCCCGCGCTCGCCGCCGACACGCTCTGGCTCGGCTCGAGCGGCGCCTGGACGAACGCCGCCAAGTGGTCAGCCGGTGTGCCCACTGCACAGACTCCGGCGATCTTCGACGTCCTTGGACAGTCGACCGTCACCATGCCGGGCGCAGGCACCCTCAGCCCCGCGCAGCGGCTGATCGTGAAGCGCGGCGACGCCTGGCTCAGTGGTGCCGGTGCACTGGACCTGGGCTGGAGCAGTGCCTTCTCGGCGGGGCTCGTCGTGGGCGAGACCCCCGGTTCCCTTGCCCGATGCTCGTTCTCCAGCAGTGCCGCTGTGCTGATCATCCATGGCAACTCCGTCGATGTCGGCACGGGCTCGCAGACGCAAGGTGAACTGCGGACTGCATTGCTTGCCACGCTGGAGTGCGGTGGCGCCATGCGCGCGGGCATCCTGGGATCGGGGTGGATCCAGCACGGCGCCTCGACCGTGCTGCGCGCGGGCTCGCTCGAGCTGGGCGTGCTCTCGAGCGGTGTGGGCACGCTCAGTGGGCTGGGGATCTCATCCGACACGCAACCCCCCAGCGGCGTGCTCGACATCACGAACACGCTCACGATCGGCAAGTCCGGCACCGGCACCGCATGGATCGGCGCGGGGTCATCGTGCGGATCGCTGATGATCGCGCAGAACTCGTCGTCAAGCGGAACGGCGTGGATCAGCGACCTTCGAGTCAACGGACCTGCGTGGGTCGGCAACCATGGCGTGGGCGCGGCCACCGTGACGGGTGTGCTCGATGTCCGCGGCCCGTTGAGCGTGGCGCTGCGTGGTGCCGATGTGAGCGAGCCGACCCTCCCTGTGTCGCGCGGCACGCTCGACGTGGCCGGCGGCGCGGTGCGTGCAAGCGGCGCCGTCGCCCTGGGCGCCGATGGCATCGGCACGACGATCATCAGCGGCGGCGGATCCATCGAGTCCACGGCGTCGATCAGCCGTGGTTCGGGTGACGCGATCACGATTCGGTTGCCGGCCGTTCCTGCGTCGGCGCCGGCGCTGGCCGCGCCGACCTTGACCCTGAACCCCGACGGCGCGAGCGTGACGCTTGAAGTCGTGGGCACCCCTGAGCCCAGCGCGACCTGGCTCGTCGCGCGAAGTTGGGGCGCTGCACCGCCGACCTGCACCGTCGTTGGCACGCCCGGTACCGGCCGCGAGTTCCGGCTGATCCCCTGCGGCGGCGACCTCTACCTGGCCACGGTCGTGGTGGGTGAGCCCGACCCGGATGTCTGCCCCGACGTGGATGTGCCGACGTTCGTGCCCGACGCCATCGGCGTGGTCGAGCGCGGGTTCTCCAACGGCGGCGTGGCCGTGGGTGATGGCTTCGTGGCGATCGGTTGCCCGGGGGCCGGTGGCGGCGTGGATGTCTATCGCGCCGTCAACGGCGCGTGGTTCTTCGAGACCACGCTCGCCGCACCCGATGGTCGGCAGGTCGGTCTGGCGGTCGCAGCCAGCGGTACGCGGATCGCTTCACGCACCGTGGATGCAACCTCGGTGGTCGTCTTCAACCGAGTGGGCAGTTCGTGGTCCGTCGAGCAGGTCATCGATACGCCTTCGTTCGTCGGGACGCAGTCGCGGCGCAACACGCTGGCGCTCGATGGCGACACGTTGGCCGTGGGCGAGCCCAATGCCACGAACGGCGTGAACCTCGAGGCTGGCCGCGTCGACCTGTACCGACGCTCGGCCGGAGGCTGGGCTGTGGAGGCCCAGTTGCTGCAGACCCCGCAGACGACCAACGGTCGCGTCGGCCGCTTCGTGTCGCTCTCGGGCGATCGACTCGCGGTGGGGACGTCGAAGTCCTGGGTGTCGACGTTCGAGCGCACCGGCAGCACCTGGACCGAGGGCGCGGTGGTTCCCGCAACGGTGCTGCCCTTGGCAGCAGCAGTCAGCGGCGCGACCGTCGCCGTGGTCGGCAGTTTCCCGCTGAACGCATGGGAACCCGGCATGGGCGGGACCTGGGTCGAAACGCTGAACGCGCAGCAGGCTTCGCGCGTCGCGATGAGTGCCGACCGCATCGTGTACTCCGGCACGTCGCTCGTGCGCACGATGGAGCGGACCGGCGGCCAGTGGCGCATGGGCAACGCGTACCCGGTGACGCAGGACATCGTGTCGCTTGCCGACGGCAGAGACGTGATCGTGGCGTTGCACGCGACCGGCTTCAGCGTGATCGGCGACCTGCCCGCTGCCACCTGCGACGCGGATCTGACGGGCGACGGGCTCGTCAACGGCGCGGACCTTGGGCTGCTGCTCGGCGCGTGGGAACTGACCGCACTCGGCGACCTCAACGGCGACGGCATCACCGACGGC
>JBEGNG010000307.1:0-2967 GCA_041182645.1 Planctomycetota bacterium | reverse complement strand
GTCCGTGAGGAAGAAGTTGCCGCCGACCGCGTACACGTCACCCGAACTGAAGGTCAGCGTGAGCGCCGCATCGGCGTTGTTGGTGCTGAGCTGGCCGCCCGACCCTACATAGAGGCCGCCGAGCGCGCTGGCCTGCCAGGCCGTCGAGCCCGAGCCGCCACCGAGCGTCGGATAGAAGCCGCTGAACCCACTGAAGTTCTCCGCAGCGAGCGAATAGCCGCCCTGCTGCGACAACAGTTCGAAGCCCTGCTGCGACAACAGTTCGAAGACGGACTTGTCGTTGGTCGTGATGAACTTGGCGTGGGCCGACGAAACCAGCGCGGCCACGGCAACAGAGGCGACAACGAAACGCATGGGGACTCCAATCCCCTTTTCCCAAGGGAACGGAGGGCCGTCCACGACGGCCTCACCCCAATATCGCCTTCCTCACGTTGGTCCTCACGGGACGAGGACAGGGAGAGGATGCACCCACTGGCGCTGAAGGCAAATGCGTGAAGGCATTCTGGAGCCGGATTTTCATTCAGGGTTGATCAGGTGACGCCGGAGTCCCCCCGGAGATATCAGCGCCCCCTCATTATTGGACATAGTAGGCTGTATCCGGTGCACCTTCGCCACCTGACCATCCGCAACCTCCGAGGCCTCCGCGGGCTCCAGCTGCGGCTCCGTCGCGACACCACCGTCTTGCTTGGCGAAAACCAGTGGGGCCGGACCAGCCTCTTCCGAGCTCTTGAGTCGGTGCTCGGAGCGCAAGAGAAGGCACTCAGTGACGCCGATCGCACCGTCGGTTCATCCGGCCCGATCGAGGTCGGCGTCGATGTGGGCGAGTCGGCACCAGGTGAATTCGACTGCTGCCCTGCCCTCGCGGGGCTGCACGTCGAGCTCTTCGGCCACCGCGTCGTCCGGCTTTCCCTGGTGCACGAAGCCGGTGCGACCGTGCCGCGACTCCTCGGCGCGCAAGGGTCGCCGATGAACCTCGACGAGCACGTCGCGCGAACGGCGCATGACGAGCTTCGGCGACGGTTGCCGGTCATCCGGCTCTCGCTCTGGGACGGCACCACGCACGACCTGGGACCAAGCCAAGGCGATGCGGCATGGACTTCGGCGATGGGAGCCTGGATGGCGCCCGATCGGGAGGGACCGCCATCACGACTGGCCCTGCTCAGCAGTGCGGAATCCGCGACGAAGGAGCTTTCGGAGCGCCGCCTGCAGGACGCCGCCAGTCTCGACCTCGTGGCCGAGTTGCGCTCCCTGCCCAATGCCTGGCGCCATGCGGAGCGGCGACCGGCCAACGCCGATCGCGTCTGCGCCCTGCTGATTGCCGCACACGCGCTGCTGAAGGCCGACCGGCGCGGGGTCAGTGAGGGAGTGAGGCCGATCCTGCTGCTCGAGGATCCGGAGAGTCATCTCCATCCGACGCTGCTGTCCAACCTCTGGGCCCTGGTCGAGCAGCTTCCGGCGCAGCGGATCGTGACCACGAACTCCTCCGATTTCCTCGGCGGCATCGACCTGCGATCGATCCGCCGGCTGGTCCGGCGACCCGACCGCACCATCGCGCACGGCGTGAAATCCAAGGACCTCTCCGAAAGCGACATCCGAAGGCTCAGCTATCACATCCGCACCCTCCGCGGCGGTGCCTTCTTCGCACGCGCGTGGATCCTCGTCGAGGGCGAGACCGAGTTCTGGAGCCTGCCGGGCGTCGCCAGCCTGCTCGGGCACGACCTTGATGCCGAGGGCGTCCGCGTGGTCGAGTTCGCGCAAGCCGGACTGGAGTCGGTCCTTCGCCTGGCAGGGTCCCTGGCCATGCCGGTCCATGCACTCGTGGATGGCGATGCAGCCGGGCGCGGATACGCCGACGTGGTCCGCCGGCACGATGCCGCTGCCCCATGCCGACTCACGGTGCTCCCTGCCAACTCGATCGAGCGCTATTTCTGGGACAAGGGCCTCGATGGACCGATCCTGGAATCCGCGTACGGCGAAGGCGCCACCAGCGGGAAGACTCCCGCCCGGACGATCGAGGATGCCATTCGGCGACACACGAAGCCTGGCCTTGCGCGCCGCCTGATCGAGGCGATGTCGGCGGATCCCGAGCGCATGGTGCCGAAGGAACTGGGCGATGTCGTCGCCAGTGCCATCGGCCTGGCCCGTCAATCCATGCGGGCTTGAGCAGGCCAAAAGCAACCGCCGGCGCGGAGAGACTCCGCGCCGGCGATGATCATTGAGCTGATCAGTCCTGAGGACGGTTCAGCGGCGACGGCGGCCGGTGAGGCCAGCGAGGCCGAGGAGCGCCATCGCGCCCGGAGCCGGGACGCCGATGGTGAACGAGCCGCTGCCGAAGAGCGCGGTCGCGGTGCCGACGACCTTGTACGAGATCTGCAGGCCGTGGGTCGAGAAGTAGCCAGTGTCATCACCCGTGCGGCAGATCTGGGCGATCAGCATGCGGAAGCCACCAGCGGGGTTCGCAGCGGTGATCGCGTTGCCGGTGCCGGGGGTGGCATCGAACCAACCAGCGCCAGCGGGGATTTCGCCGGTGTTGGAGGGGTTGAAGCCGGGGTCCAGCGAGGCGTCAGCGCCAGCCGAGGTGCCCGAGCCCGAGGCCGAAACCCACGAGTCGTTGTCGCGGGCCGCAGTGCCGAGCAGGTTGACGCTGGCGCTCCACGACTGCGACGGGTTGCCGTCGAGGTCTTCAGCGGCGTCCTGGTGACGGGCGTTCAGCGCGGCGCCGGTGTTGGCCCAGCTGAAGGCGTTCAGGAAGACGTAGTTGCCAGCGCTGAAGTTGGCATAGAGCTTGTACTGGGTGTTGCCGGCAGCGGTGATCGTGCGGACCGACTCAAAGCCAGTGAAGCTGGCCGAAGCGGAAGCGGCGAGGGTCGAGGCAACGACGGAAGCGAGCACGAAACGGGTCATGGATTTCTCCTCTCAGGACTCCGGGGCGGGGGATGGAACACCATGCCTGCCCCAAATGGGCAT
>JBEGNG010000306.1:0-2939 GCA_041182645.1 Planctomycetota bacterium | reverse complement strand
GGCTCTCGAAGCCGACCCACGGGACATCCGCGCGCGCGGCCGCCGCGGCGAGGACGATGCAGGCGAGGCTGGCGACCCGGACTGACATGGGCGAAGAACTCTACCTTCAGGATGGAAGGGATCCAATGGAGGGACCACGCATTCCGGCCATCATCGGCCCCGGAGGAGCCGCAGGCTGTTGAGCACCACGCTCACGCTGCTCAGCGCCATCGCGGCGCTGGCGAGCATCGGCGGCAGCATCCAGCCGGTCCAGGGCCAGAGCGCGCCCGCCGCGACGGGGATCATGAGCGCGTTGTAGCCGAACGCCCACCAGAGGTTCTGCCGGATCGTCCGCAGCGTGCGGCGTGCGAGCGCCACGGCCTCGGGCAGCGCGATGAGGTCACCGCGCATCAGGACCACGTCGGCCGCCTCGAGCGCGATCGCCGAGCCGCAGCCCATCGCGATGCCGACCTCGGCCTGCGCGAGCGCGGGTGCATCGTTGATGCCGTCACCCACCATGGCGACGGCCCCACCGGCGCGCTGGAGCGCCGCGATGGTCCCGGCCTTCTCATGCGGCAACACACCCGCAACGACCCGGTCGATGGCGACCTCGGCGGCGACCGCGCGCGCCGGTGCCTCGCGGTCGCCCGTGAGGATGACCGGCTCGATGCCCAGGCGCCGGACTGCATCGATCGCCTCGCGGCTGCGCTCGCGCAGGCGGTCATGCAGGTGGATCACGCCGATCACGCGGCCATCGACGCAGACCACCGCGACCGTCGATGGCTCGTCGTCGGGCACGGGCAACGAGGCACCGGCTTCGGTGATCCACGCGACCGTGCCCACGAGCACGCGTCGTCCATCGACGATGCCCTCGACGCCCTGACCCGGGTGCGCCACGACCATCGATGCGAGCGCGGGCAGGATGCCGCGCTCCTCCGCCGCGTCGACGATGGCCCGTGCAAGCGGATGCTCGCTCGAGCGCTCGACCGCCGCAGCCAAGCCGAGCACCTCTCGCTCGGATGCACCGCCGAAGACGCTTACGCGCGCGATCCCGGGCTTGCCCTGCGTGATCGTGCCCGTCTTGTCGAGCACCACCGTCGACACGCGGGCCAGTGCTTCCAACGCAGCGCCGCCCTTCACGAGCACCCCCTGCCGCGCGGCCGCAGCCGTACCCGCCATGATCGCGGCCGGCGTCGCCAGGCCCATCGCGCACGGACACGCGATGATGAGGGTCGACACGACGGCGAGCAACGCCCTGCCGAACCGCTCCTCCTCCGGCCCGAAGGCAAGCCAGCATGCGCCGGCCACCGCGGCAATCACCAGCACGATGGGCACGAACACGGCGCTCACGCGGTCGGCAAGCCGCGCGATCGGCGCCTTGCTCGCCTGCGCGGCCTCGACGGCCCGAACGACCTGCGCCAGCACCGTCGCCGTGCCGACCTTCGTCGCGACGAACCGCAGCGCGCCGGCGCCGTTGACCGTCCCGCCGAGCACGCGATCGCCGGGGGCCTTCGCCACCGGCATCGGCTCGCCGGTCAGCATCGATTCGTCGACGCTCGAGCGCCCCGACTCGACGGTCCCGTCCACCGGCACGCGCGCACCGGGGCGCAGCACGACGAGGTCGCCCATCGCCACCTGGTCGACGCCGACGTCGGCCTCCACCCCATCACGCAGCACGACCGCCCGTGGAGGCGTGAGCTCCATGAGCGACTCGATCGCTCGGCTTGCCGATCGCGTCGCCCGCCACTCGAGCCACTTGCCCAGCGTGACGAGGACGACGATCGATGCTGCGGCCTCGAAGTGGACCGGCGCACCGTGGGCATCCGCCGCGCCCGCCGTGCGCACGAAGCCCGCGAGCCCCGGCACCACGAGCACGAGCAACGACCAGAGCCAGGCCACGCCGCTGCCCAGCGCGACGAGCGTGTCCATCGAGGTGGTGCCGACAAGGGCCTGGCGCCAGGCCCGATGCAGGAAGGGCCACCCGCACGCGGCCATCGTCAGCGTGCAGAGGATCGCCTGGGTCCAGTCCGCGATCGGGCCGTGCAGGAACGGCACGCCGCCGTGCGCCATCGCGATCACCACCACGGGCGTCGCCGTCACCGCACCGACGATGGTGCGGCGCTTGAGGTCGCGGCCCTCGGCATCGCGCGCCGCGACCATCGCCGCGCGCGGATCCTCATCCAGCCCGGCCAGGAAGGCGTGGTAGCCCAGGTCCTCGATGGTCCCGGCCAGGAGCCGATCCGTGACGAGCGCAGGATCGACGTCGACCGAGGCCAGGCGCGTGGCGAAGTTCACGCTTGCCGCACTCACGCCGGGCACCGCCGCCAGCCCACGCTCGAGCTTGATCGCGCAGGCCGCACACGACATGCCGCCGATCGGCAAGGTGCGTCGTGCTGCGGTCACCGGTCCGGGGTCCACGCGGACAGTCTAGGAGCCGCGACGCGGTGCCACGACCATGAGCACAGCCTCGTAGCTCAGCGCAAGCAGCGTGCTCACGATGACGAACGAGACGGTGAAGCGCCCCACCGCACCGAGGGGCAAGCCGCTGAGCAACCACGGTACGACCACGCAGAGCGGCAGATGGACGAGGTAGATCCAGAACGAGGCGTCCACGAGCCAGCGCACCTCGGCCACGCCGATCAGGCCCAGGATGAGCAACCAGCTTGCCAACGCGCTGGTCCCTTGGGCCGCCAGGAGCAGGCCGGGTGCGGGCGTCGCGCCGTGCCCTGTCATGACGAACCACGCGATGGCCGTGACGAGCGCCGCCAGCAGCGCGATGACGCCACCGCCCAGGTGCCACCAGCCGGTGACGACCAACCGCGCGACCATGCCCGATTCGCGGCGGATCATCCACCCGCCGGTGAAGTACAGCCCATAGCAGGCAAGGATGGGCAGCGACACCGCGAACGAGTGCGGCGTGTCGATGCCGGGCCGGTGCATGGGGAGCATGGTGATCGTGG
>JBEGNG010000305.1:0-2733 GCA_041182645.1 Planctomycetota bacterium | reverse complement strand
GCAGGGGCTGCGCCTGCTGGCCACCTGCCTGCGGGTCAGCGCCGGCGAGGAGGGGGCCCTGGGCCAGCTGGCCGAGCAGGGGGTGTCAGATCCGATTCGCTTTTCGGCGATGATGGCGCCCGGCTGGGGAGCGCCTGGTGCAGCTCCAAGCAAGGTATAAAGTGTACTATTCCATGATGGTCGTGGTTTTTTTGGGGATGCCTCTCATGGGAGAAACACCGACGGCCGATCGCCTGGACGCGCGACCTGCCCGCGGGATCCGGTGCCAGGATGACCAGGTACCGATCTCACGTCGAAGGTGAAGGTCTTGCCCGCGTGGTCGACGACCACCTCGCTGCCGGGCGGGCACGAGCCCTCGAGGATGCGCACCGCGAGCGGGTTCTCGAGCCGCTGCTGCACGACGCGCTTCAGCGGCCGCGCGCCGAACTGCGGGTCGTAGCCCTCGTCAGCCAGCGCGTCCACCGCCTTCGGCGTGAGCGTCAGCGCAAGCTTGCGGTCGGCCAGACGCTTGCGCAGGTTGGCGAGCTGGATGTCCACGATGCCCGCGAGGTCCTTGCGCGTGAGCTGGTGGAAGATCACCGTCTCGTCGATGCGGTTGATGAGCTCGGGCCGCAGGTGCTTCTTGAGCTCGCTACGCACGTGCGCCTGAATCAACTCGTCCGGCTGGCCCTTCTCGCTCATCTCGATGATGGCGTGGCTGCCGATGTTGGACGTCATCACCACGATCGTGTTCGTGAAGTCCACGGTGCGGCCCTGGCCGTCGGTGAGGCGGCCGTCGTCGAGCACCTGCAGGAGCACGTTGCTGACGTCCGGGTGAGCCTTCTCGAACTCGTCGAACAGGACGACGCAGTACGGCCTGCGGCGGACGGCCTCGGTGAGGCGGCCGCCCTCCTCGTACCCCACGTAGCCCGGGGGCGCGCCGATGAGCCGCGCCACGGAGTGCTGCTCCATGAACTCGCTCATGTCGATGCGCACCATCGCGTCCTGCGTGTCGAAGAGGTATTCCGCGAGGGCCTTGCAGAGCTCGGTCTTGCCGACGCCCGTCGGGCCCAGGAACAGGAAGCTGCCGATCGGGCGGTTCGCCTCGCCGAGCCCCGCGCGGTTGCGGCGCACGGCCTCCGCGACGGCCTCGACCGCCTCGGGCTGGCCGACGACGCGCTTGTGCAGGTCGGCCTCGATGTGCAGGAGCTTCTGCCGCTCGCTCTCGACCAGCTTGGAGACCGGGATGCCCGTCCAGCGGCTGACGACCGCGGCGATCGCCTCGGCATCGACGTCCTCCTTGACCAGCGTGTCGCCGCTCGCGAGGCGCTTCTGCAGGTTCGCCTGCGCGGCCTGCTGCCTGGCCTCGAGCTCCTTGATCTCGCCGTGCAGGATGCGCGCGGCGCGCTCGAAGTTGCCGGCGCGCTGCGCCTGCTCGGCCTCGACCTTCCGGTCCTCGATCTCCTTCGCGGCGTTGTTGACGAGGTCGAGGTCCTTCTTCTCGGCCTGCCACTGCGAGGTCAGGCGGCGGTCCTCCTCCTTGAGGTCGGCGATCTCCCGCTCCGCGCGCTGCAGGCGGTCCTTGCTGTCGGCGTCCTTCTCGATCTTGAGGGCCTCGCGCTCGACCTCCAGCTGCACCAGCCGGCGGCGCACCTTGTCGAGCGCGCTCGGCATGCTGTCGTTCTCGATGCGCAGGCGGCTGGCGGCCTCGTCCACGAGGTCGATCGCCTTGTCGGGCAGGAAGCGGTCGCTGATGTAGCGGTGGCTCATCTGCGCGGCCGCGACCAGCGCGCCGTCCTGGATGCGCACGGAGTGGTGCGACTCGTAGCGCGGCTTGAGGCCGCGGAGGATCGCGATCGTGTCGAGCACGCTCGGCTCGCCGACGAAGACCGGCTGGAAGCGGCGCTCGAACGCGGGGTCCTTCTCGATGTGCTGGCGGTACTCGTCGAGCGTGGTGGCGCCGATGGTGCGCAGCTCGCCGCGGCTGAGCGCGGGCTTCAGCAGCTGGCCGGCGCCGGGGCTGCCGGTGTTCGCGCCGGCGCTGACCACGGTGTGGATCTCGTCGATGAAGAGGATGATGCGGCCCGCGGCGGCGCTCACCTCGCGGATCACGGCCTTCAGGCGCTCCTCGAACTCGCCCTGGAACTTCGCGCCCGCGAGCATCTGCCCGACGTCGAGCGCGACGATGCGCACGTCCTTCATCTGCTCGGGGCAGTCGCCGTTCACGATGCGCTGCGCCAGGCCCTCGACGACGGCGGTCTTGCCGACGCCGGGCTCGCCGATCAGCACCGGGTTGTTCTTCGTGCGGCGGCTGAGCACCTGCATGCAGCGGCGGATCTCCTCGTCGCGGCCGATGACGGGGTCGAGCTTGCCGGACTCCGCCTTCTCGGTGAGGTCGATGCCGTACTTCTTGAGGGCCTCCATGGAGCCCTCGGCGTTGGGGTCGTTCACGTTGGTCATTCCGCTTGCCTTCCTGATCTCGTCGATGGCGCCGCGCAGCTTCCGCTCGTCGGCGCCGAGGGTCGAAAGCACCTGCCGCGCGGGCGTCTGCGCGGAGGCGAGCGCGAGCAGCAGGTGCTCGACGCTCGTGTACTGGTCCTTCATCGCCTGCGCGGCGCGCTCGGCGTCGCCGAGGACCTGCATGAACGGCTGGCCAGGGCGCGGCTCGGCGCCCGTGATGGTGGGCAGGCGGCGGAGCTCGGCGGCACAGACGTCGGCGACGCGGCGCGGGTCGATGCCGGCGCGCTCGAGCAC
>JBEGNG010000304.1:0-2740 GCA_041182645.1 Planctomycetota bacterium | reverse complement strand
GCGGCAACCGCCATGCGGGTGATCCTGGAGGGCGGATCGACCGATGCACGGGCGACCAGCGCGGGTGCCCCCGCGCCGACGATGCGCGCGCTGCCGCTCACGCGCGCCGCGCGCGAAGCCGGTGGAACCTCGGACCCGTCGGGGGATCGCCGAACCGCGGCGAACGACGAGCCTCGCCCCGCATCGCCGCCCCTGCGCGTCTCCTCCGGTGAATCACGGCGTCCGGACGGTGGTCCGCCCACGACGACAGGGCCCGCGGGACCGGCCGTCGTAGGCGCATCACTGGTCGTCGATTGCAGCAAGTTCGGCGCGCGGCTCATCGGCCCGACCGAGTGGCGCGGGATGCAGCGCAATGCCGCCGGCGGGTGGACCGAGGTCTTCCGCAGCGCACGCCATGACCGCGGGCACAACAACCTGGGCGAATTCCTGGCGATCGTCGAGGCGCTGCGGATGATCGAGTCCGGCAGCCTCGTGGCCAGCGAACTCTTCAGCGACTCGCGCACCGCGATCAGCTGGGTCACCAAGGGCATCGTGAAGACCACGCTGGATGTGGATGGCGACTGCGATGCGGGCTTCGCGGCGCTCGTGTGCGAGGCACGGACCTGGATCACGACGCCGGCATGTGCACGGCTGCGGCGCATCGTGCGGCTGTGGGACACACCGGTGGTCGGCGAGAACCCTGCGGACTTCGGGCGCAAATGAGCGGGGCTCCGCTCGCCGCATGGGAGTGGCTGGCAAGCGACGCCGGTCGACCGCTGCTCGAGGCGGCGGCGGCGGTCGGTGCCACCACGCCCGCCGCGGTCGCGGCTTTGCGCAAGCTCGGCGATGCCGACGCCGTGCGCGCGGCGCTCGAGCTCACGCAGGCGAGGCGGCGTGCGGCATCGAAGTTCGAGGGGGCCGGGTCGCTCTGGTGCGACGGCCACGGCATCGAGCAGGCCAGCAGTGGGCGCGTCGCTGCGTGGAAGGCACGGCGCTTTGCGGGACACGCCACGATCGACCTGTGCGCTGGCATCGGCGGCGACCTGATGGCGATCGCGCGTGTGGCATCGGCGGAAGGCGTCGACCGTGATCCGGTCCGCGCCTGGATGGCCGCGCGCAACGCGGGCGTGCCCGTGCAGGTGGGTGATGTGCGCGATGCCGATGTGCGTGGTCGGCTCGTGCACATCGATCCTGCGCGGCGTGATGAGCGCGGCGCACGCCATCATGGGCTCGATGGCTACGAGCCCGGCATCGACGTGCTGAGGCGCATCTGGACCGACGCGCCCGGCGGCGGCGCGAAGCTCGGGCCGGGCATCGACCTGCCGATCGAGGGCGCGCCGGATGGCAGCGAGCTCGAGTTCATCAGCGAGGACCGCACGCTCGTGCAGGCGGTGCTGTGGTGGGGTGCGTGTGCGCGGCACGCCGGACTGCGCAGCGCGACCGCGATCCGAGCCGGCGAGGTCCGCTCGATGCACGGAGAGCCCGGCCCGATGCCGTTGTGCGACGGAGCCTACGGACCATGCATCGCCGTGCCCGACCCGGCGCTCGAGCGCAGCGGCCTGGCCGGTGCCTGTGCGGCACGACTCGGCCTGGCCGAGGCGGCCGTGGGCCTGGGCATCGCGCATGGGCCCGCCCCCTCGCACGAGGACGCCTGGTGGTGGCGCTGGTACCGCGTCGAGGCGGAGATCCCCTGGCGCACCGATGCCGCCGCGGCGTGGCTGCGCGAACACGATGCCGGTGAGGTCACCGTGAAGACGCGTGGCAAGGCCGTCGATCCCGATGCGCTCGCGCGCGCCTGGCGCGGGCGCGGCTCCACGCCCTGGACCGTCTTCATGCTGCGGCACGGCAACGCGCTGCGGGCGTTCGCGACGGTGCCGATGGCCGATGGTGCGTGATCGCGGTGCGCGATGGCAGTCCTCGACTGCTCGGATGCGTGCCGCCGTCGCGCAAGGGGTCGTGAATCCGCGACGGTCGCGCGGGGCGATCGGCACGGACTGGTAGAGTGACGGTACCGGAACGGCGCGTTCCGGATCCCGGCGAAGGCGCCCCACCCATCGCCCGGTACCCCGTTGACCCACAACCGATCCTCCCTGAAGCGCCCCGAGGCCACTGAGCCGCGGCAGGTGCTCCTGCGCTACGCCGTCCCCATCGTCGCGGTGCATGCCCTGTGCCTTGCCGCCCTCGTTCCAGCGCTGTTCTCGTGGACCGCGGTGATCACCTGCCTGCTGGGCGTGCACGTGTTCGGCCAGACGATCACGCTGGGCTACCACCGGCTGCTCACGCACCGCAGCTTCAGCACGCCGCGGTGGTTCGAGCACACGCTCGTCATCGGGGCACTGTGCTGCCTCGAGGACTCGCCGGCGCGATGGATCGCGACCCATCGCATGCACCATGCGCACAGCGACGGGCAGGATGATCCCCACACGCCGATGGTGACCTTCCTCTGGGGACACCTGTGGTGGCTGCTCATCCGCAACCGCGAACTGCACCACCGTGCCAACTACGAGCGCTACGCACGCGACGTGCTCCGCGACCCGTTCTACATGTGGATCGAGAAGCACCCCTGGAGCCCGCTGTGGTTCTACGCCGCGCAGGCCGTGGTCTTCGGTGCCGTGTCGTTCGCCGTCGCCCTGGCATGGACCGACGCCGCGGGGGCCGCGATCTTCGCCGCGGGCATCGTCGCCTGGGGCGTCTTCCTGCGCACCGTGATCGTGTGGCACATCACCTGGAGCGTGAACAGCCTGACGCACATCTTCGGCTA
>JBEGNG010000303.1:0-2980 GCA_041182645.1 Planctomycetota bacterium | reverse complement strand
CTGTCCGGGATCATGTCGAGCGACCGGGTGCTGGCGAGCCGGATCGAGGCATCGCGGGGCGTGAAGTCGCAGGACCTGGTGCGCCGCCTGCGGGGTGAGCTCGAGTGGATCCCGCTGAAGGCGATGCGGAAGGAGCGGCAGCACCGATACCAGACGGCGCTGGAGTTTGCGAATGATGTGCGGGCGTACCTGGATGGCCGTCCGCTGCTGGCGGGGCCCGAGTCGACGGCGTACCGCGTGGCCGTCCGCTGCTGGCGGGGCCCGAGTCGACGGCGTACCGCGTGCGGAAGTACGTGCGCCGCAACCGCGCGCTGGTGGCGGGTGCGGGCGCGGTGCTCGCAGCGCTGGTCGTGGGACTTGGCCTGGCGACGTGGCAGTGGGCGGAAGCGCGACGTGAGGCACGCGAGAGCGCATCGGTCCTCGCCGTGGTTGCCTCAGCGATGGAAGCGTGTGATCCGCTGAATGAACGCGGAGGCGTGTCGCTGGAGGGTGCCATGCGAGCTGTCATCCGGGAGGTCCGGACGGATGCGGATCTTTCCGCCGAAGCGCGGCTTCGGCTCAGTTTCATCGCGGGGAGCATCCTGATCATGTCGAGTGATCCGGAGGACAGCAGGCAGGGATTCGAGATCCTGGAGGATTCCCTTGGGTCAGCGGACTTCATGGACGGTCCGCCGACCGTAGAACGCCTTGAGGAGTTGGGGGCGCTGTGCGGACGCGCCGTCGTGTCGGGTCGTATCAAGGACAAGTCCCACCCGCTCATCGCTGTGTTGCTCGACTGGAACGACGCACTGTACGGGAACGCTGTCTCGCCCATCGCGGCTCACGTCCTTGCAACGCTGGATGAGGAGGGCGATCCCGCGAAGGCGCTTGAAACGCTCGATTGCAGCCTGTCCAGCGGCTTGCCGGCTGACGAAAGCACGATGTCGGCGATCGCACTCACTCGAGCAGAGATGCTTGCCAAGCTTCACCGTTGGGACGAAGCAACCCTCATCGCGGAGGCTGAACTCGCGAAGGTACGGGGCCGGGCAACTGGTTGGCGACTTGCCTGGAACTTGAATGGACTGGCGTCCACGCTCTGGGCTGCAAATCGATTCGCCGAGGCGAAGCCGCTACTTGAGGAGGCGCTCAAGGGCTACGAAGCGTCCCTCGGCAGCGGCCATTCATCGACGGTGCAGTGCCGTTTCAACATCGCCTCCACGATGGCCAAGCTCGGTGATTCGGATGGTGCCCAGAAGCTCAATGACGAGGTGATCATTGCGTTGCGACCGATGCGGGATGAGCGATCAACGCAGGCACTCGGCATGGCCCTCGCGCTTCAAGGACGCCTGCATCGGGACGGCAAGCGGTACGACCAGGCCAGGGTCTCGTACGGGGAGTGCCTCGAGGTTCGACGGCGATACCTGCCGCCAACGAGTCCATACATCGCAGGAAGTCTGAACGACCTGGCACTCACAGCCCTGCTGTCGGGGCGATGTGAGGAGGCCTTGCCGCTCGCGAAGGAGTCGATCGGGATCTTCTCAGGTGCGATTGGCGAGGACAATCCATCCACGGGGTACTCCGCCTGCACGGCGGCAAGGATTGCCGTGTGTCTCGGTGATGCTGAAGCGGCACGCAGGTTCGTCTCGATTGCAGCCAAGTCAATCGATTCCATGCCGGCAGCACACCCCTGGCGCGTCGAGTTGGATGGCGTCCGCGGGGCCCTCGGCACCCCACCCAATCCAGAGGCTCCGGCATCGTCGCCGTTGTCCGTCCCCTGAAGATCCCCCCCTGAGCCTTGACCGAGTCGGGGTAGGCTGCGGACATGGCACCGGGTGAGGAGTCAAGCGAACACGGGACCGGCATGCCCCGGCCGGGCAGCGATGCCGAGACGCACGCCGGCGGCGCTCCCGTGCAGGCGGGCGCTGGCAATTCCGCGCTGGAGCGTCCGGGCGACCAGGTCGGCCCATTCAAGCTGCTGTCGCTCTTGGGCGAGGGGGGCTTCGGCGCAGTGTGGCTTGCGGAGCGGCGGGAGCCGTTCGTGCAGCGGGTCGCGCTGAAACTCATCAAGCCGGGCATGGATTCGAAGGCCGTGCTCAGTCGCTTCGAGCAGGAGCGCCAGGCGCTGGCGGTGATGAACCACCCCGGGATCGCGAAGGTGCTCGATGGTGGCCTCGCGCCCAGCGGCCGGCCGTACTTCGCGATGGAGTACGTGAAGGGTGAGCCGATCACGGACTTCTGCGACCGACACAAGCTGTCGATCGACGACCGCCTCAAGCTGTTCGAGCAGGCATGCGAGGCGATCCAGCACGCGCACCTGAAGGGGATCGTGCACCGCGACATCAAGCCGGGCAACATCCTGGCCTTCAAGGGCGATGACGGCCAGCCCGGTCTGAAGGTGATCGACTTCGGCGTGGCCAAGGCGATGACGCACACGCTCACGGCGCAGACGATCTTCACCGACACGGGGGTCATGGTCGGCACGCTGGAGTACATGAGCCCCGAGCAGACCGACGGCGCTGCCCAGGACATCGACACGCGCAGCGACATCTACTCGCTCGGCGTGCTGCTGTACGAGCTGCTGACGGGCGTGCCGCCGTTCGACCCCGGCGAGCTGCGCAAGAAGGCCTACGGCGAGATCCAGCGCACCATCCGTGAGCTGGATCCGCCCACGCCGAGCGCGAGGCTGTCGACGGTGGCCACGCGCGACGCCGCGGTGGCGTCGGCGCTCGAGGCTGCCCGTCGGATCACGATGCCGGAGCTGGTGCGAAGGCTGCGCAGCGAGCTTGAGTGGATCCCGCAGAAGGCGATGCGCAAGGAGCGCCAGCACCGGTACCAGACGGCGCTGGAGTTCGCGAACGACGTGCGTGCGTACCTGGATGGCCGGCCGATCACGGCGGCGCCGGAGTCGACCGGGTATCGCCTGCGCAAGTACGTGCGCCGCAACCGCGCGCTGGTGGCCGGCGGTGCGGCGGTGTTCGGAACCCTCGTGGTGGGCCTGGGC
>JBEGNG010000302.1:0-6746 GCA_041182645.1 Planctomycetota bacterium | reverse complement strand
GGCGCCAGACCCGGCTTCGTCGGTCACGGCGCCCCGCTCCGGACGTTGTTCCCACATCCAGGCCGCCATGCAGGCGGGCAGCCAATCACGCATGCCACGCGTCCAGACCAGCGTGGTCCGGGTGCATGCACCCTGGCCGATCAGTTCGTGCATCTCGGGCGTGCTGAGCGGGCCAATCGCCTGGCCATCCTTCGCGTAGAACCACTTGTTCATGACCTGCTCCTCGTGTCCTTTCGACGCCCAAGCCCCGGTCGATCATCGTCCGGCTGCGCGGGGCAGCAAGCCTAGCATCCACCCCTCTCCACCGTGAACATCGCTCTCCTGGACACGGAAACCACCGGCGCCGCCGGGCACGACGAGGTCATCGAGCTGGCCGTCGCGGTGATCCGCGTCGACGCCGACACCGGCCGCTTCGCGGGCCTGCACGGCCACTACCGCGGCTTGCGCGAACCGCGGGTGCCGATCTCCGCCGGCGCCCTTGCCGTCCATGGCATCACCATGCAGGCCGTCCGCGGCCATGCGCTCGATGAGGCCGCGTGCCGCAGCCTGCTGCAGCCCTGTGCCGCCATCGTCGCGCACAACATCAGCTTCGACCGGTCCATGATGGGCCGGCTCTGGCCTTGGACGCGTGACCTGCCGTGGCGATGCAGCTGCTGGGGCTTCGATTGGCGCTCGATCGGTGCACCCAATCGCCGGCTGCAATCGCTGCTCGCGCACTTCGGCATCGATCCGGGCAGCGCCCACCGCGCCGGCAGCGACGTGAAGGCCATGCACGCGCTGCTCCAGCAGGATCACCCCTCCACGGGGCGGACCTTCCTCTGGCATGTCCTCAACCAGCCGCAGCGCACGCGCGTCCCGCTGGGTGCGCGCTGACCACGCGGATCACGGCGAGTCCGTGGGTGTCGCGCCACCCTGTCCGGGCGTGGTCGGCTCGCGGACCTGGCGGAACATGAAGGCAATCGCGGCATCCGGCAGGTACGCCGGCACCCAGGCCTCGTGGCCGCCATCGGCCAGCTCCCTGTACTCGACCTTGCCTCCGGCATCGCGCAGCGCCTTGACCATGTCGCGGCTGCGCGCCACGGGCACCGAGCTGTCCAGCGCTCCATGCCAGACCTGGACCGGGACATCCTTGAGCAACGCAGCCTTCGACGGATCACCTCCGCCGCAGATCGGCACCACCGCGGCGAAGAGCTCGGGCCGGCGCATCGCCAGGTCCCACGCACCGTAGCCACCGAGCGAGAGTCCGGTCAGGTAGATGCGGTGGCGATCCACCGGCTTGTCCTTCATCACCTGGTCCATCGCGGCCATCACGCCGCGGATGGTCATGCTCGGCTGTTCGGTCATCGATGGGTTCGCGCTGCGGGGACCGGTCTCGATCCATGCCCGGTCCCGCGGGCATTGCACGGCCAGGACGAAGCACGGGTACTTCGTGCGCATCGCCCGCGTCGCCAGCACCGGGCCGAGGTACTTGAGCGCAAGGTCACCATCGGTGCCGCGCTCGCCCGATCCATGCAGGAAGACGACCAGCGGGAAGGTCTCACCCGCGTCGGCCTCGCTCGGTTCCATCAGGCGGTACGGCATGGTCAGCGACTGCTCGCCCACCCGCACGCTCACGCTGCCCACGGTCGCGCCGGGCACGGGTACCGGATCCTCGACCTGGGCACCCACCGACGATCCTCCCATCGCAGCCGATGCTGCCGCCACCCACATGATCCACGCCTTGCGCATGCGCGCACGATAGCGCGTGGGGTCGACCTAGCATGCGCCGGTGCTCCGCATCGGCCCCGTCGACCTCCAGAGCAACCTGCTGCTCGCCCCGATCGCGGGCTACACCGACCTGCCGTTCCGCATCCTGTGCCGCGAGCTCGGTGGCGTCGGCATCGCCTACACGGACCTCCTGAACGCGCACGCGCTGCTGCGCGGGTCGGAGCGATCGCTGGAACTTGCCGCGACGAACGAACTCGATCGCCCCTGCGGCATGCAGCTCTACGGCAACGGTGACGATCCCTTGCCCGAGGCGGCGGTCTGGGCCATCGAGCACGGCGCCCAGGTCATCGACATCAACATGGGTTGCCCCGTCGACAAGGTCGCGAAGAAGAACGGCGGCAGCCTGCTGTTGCGGGACTGCCCGGCCACGGCCGTGCTCGCCGAGCGCATCGTCAAGGCGGTCGAGCGCGCCAGCGGTGGTCGCGTGCCGGTGACCGCCAAGATGCGCCTGGGGTGGGACCCCGAGCACATGGTGGCGCCGGACCTGGCCCGTCGCCTGGCCGACGTCGGCATCGCCGCCGTCACCGTGCATGGCCGCTACACCATCCAGTTCTTCAGCGGCAGCGCGGATTGGGATGCCATCGGTCGGGTGGTCGAGGCGGTGCCCTCGATCCCGATCATCGGCAACGGCGACGTCGTGGAACCCGAGCATGCGAAAGCGCTGATGGAGCGATCGGGCTGTGCGGGCGTGATGATCGCGCGTGCCGCCCTGCGCACGCCGTGGATGTTCCGGCGCGCAGCCACCCTGCTGTCGACCGGGACCGTCGGGCCCGACCTCTCCTTCAACGACAAGTGCCGGGCGATCCTGCGCCACATCGACCTCATGGAGCGCTTCGCCAAGCCCTGGTACGGCGTCAAGCGCCTGAACGATGGGGCACATCAAGCCGCTCAAGGAGACGATCCGGACCGCCACGACCTTCGAGGCCATGCGGGCGGCGCTCCATGACTGGATGACGCCCGAGCGGGAGTCGGTCCCCGCCGTGCTGCGGGGCCGGGAACTCGGCCTCGAGCCTTCCGAACCCGCTTGATCGGGGACCGTCGCAGCGGATCACCCCGGTGCCCGGCAGGTCCCCTGGGTCGATGCCCTTGGAGCACCCGGGATGCCGTTCCTATCGGTCGGCGCCCGGCTGCGGGAAAAACTTCCGGCTTGGTGCTTCCGAGCGCAGAACGGAATCGTATGGATGGAATGCCGGAGATGTTCCGGCCGCATCTGGAGGGATGCGTCACGGAGGGACTCGCGTTCGCGCGACGACCATCAGAGGGTTGTGAGAAAGGCCAGCGCCCCACGGCGCGGCAGGGAGAGGGTTGTCATGCTGTCGAAGACTTGCCTGTACGGCGCCGCGGGCGCAGTGCTGATCAGCGCTGCAGCACACGCCGGCCTCAACTTCGGACCGGGGTTCGAAGTCAGTTTCACCGGAGGGAACGAGACGATGAGCGGCCAGGCCAGCTCGCTCGGCTCGATGACCTATCTGGGCAACAACATCTACCACACCGGTGGCTTCGCGGCCGTGTCCGCCGGCTACCTCGAGTGGGATGCGCTGATCGACCCCGATCCGTTCATCAACGGCACGTTCTCGATCACGAACACCGCCACCTCGACACAGACCTTCACGGTGAACTTCACCCTGGACAGCACGGTGCAGTTCGCGCAGAGCCTGATGAACGGTGCGTTCGCCGGAACGCTGAACGACGCCAACGGCGACGGCTCGGCATCGATCGGCCGCGTGGCCGGCTCTGCCGGCTTCTACTCGGCCTTCATCGACGGCAACCTGGTCCGCTCGCTCGGCAGTTCCGCCTACAGCTACAGCGGTGCGGCGTTCGGATCGGCCCAGGTGGGTCCCGAGTCGTTCGACCCGACCACCGGTCCGGCCCTGAACACGACCATCGGCCTGCAGTTCCGCTTCACGCTGAGCGCAGGTGACAGCGTCTCGTTCTCGAGCCTGTTCAACGTGGTCGTGCCGGCACCCGGCGCGGTTGCGCTGCTCGGCGCCGCAGGCTGCATCGGCTCGCGACGCCGACGCTGAACCAACTGACCACGAAGTCCTTCCTGGATGCGCTGCCGATGCAGCGCATCCGGGAAGGCAGGATGGGTGAGGTAGGCCATCCGGGACCGTTCCGACAAGGGATCCAAGGGAGACCGGCGTGCCGAGGCAGGCCGGGCACAACAGGAGGGAAGAAAGACATGGGACAGAACACGATCACCACCGCCATCGCCGCCACGCTGCTGGCCTCGTCCGCAGCAAGCGCCGCGATCTCGGCCAACGCAGCCACCATCGGCCTTTCCGCCAACGGAGCTGCGCAGACCGTCAACAACAATGCCGTCGAGGATGGCCGCTTCGCGCACACGGGCTTCTGGGCCGGCAACGGCATGCTCGTGCAGTGGAGCAACCTCATCACGAGCTACACCGTCGTCAACGGCGTCGAGACCGCCTACATCTCCGGTGGCTTCACGATCAAGAACAACAACGCGACGACCCCGCTCGTGCTCGACCTCAGCGTGCTGATGGCGGGTTCGATGGGTGCGGGCGCGACCTATGCGGGCTCGGCCGGCGGTCAGGGCGTGAACTTCTCGTTCAACCCGGGTTCGCTCGGCGCCACGTCGGGCGCGCCTGTGTGGGCGGGCCTCGTCAACGGCTCGCAGGTTGGTGGCGTCATCACCAACACGCAAACCGTCAATCCCTTCTCGCTCGCGAGCTTCGCCCCGCAGTCGTTCAACGGTGCGGCCGGCTCGGTGACGAATGGCGTCGGCATGCGCCTGCGCCTCTCGATCTCGGCGGGCATGGAATCCAGCTTCAGCGGAGCCTTCTCGGTCTCGGTGCCGGCGCCTGGTGCAGTGGCGCTCGCCGGCGCGGCCGGGCTCCTGGGCGGCCGTCGCCGCCGCTAACGGACTCTTTCTTCCTGTCACCGCGGAGGGAGCGGTGACATCTACCCACGCGACCCCGCGGCGCTCCCCACGAGTGCCGCGGGTTCGTTTTTGCCATGGGCCGATCGGTCCGGACCGTCAGGGCGCCTTCAGGTCCTTGGCTTGCGGCAGGTCACTGATCGACGCGATGCCGAAGGTGCGCAGGAACTCGCCCGTGGTGCCGTAGAGCATCGGACGGCCGATCTCCTCGCTGCGCCCGACGATGCGCACCATGCGCCGCTCCATCAGGCTGCGCAGCACCTCGCCGCAGGCGACGCCGCGGATCGCCTCGATGTCCGCGCGCAGGATCGGTTGGCGGTAGGCGACCACGGCCAGCGTCTCGAGGGCCGCCTGCGTCAGGCGCGCCTGTGCCCGCTCGCCGCGCAGGCGCGCGACGACCGGTCCGAGTGCCGACACCGTCATGACCTGCCGTCCGCCGGCGACCTGTTCGATGCGGAAGGAGCGGCCGGTGCGCTCGTAGTCGGCATTGAGTTCCTCGATCGCCGCCCGAACCTGCGGCGCACCGAGCTCCAGGCCCAGCACGTCGGCGATGCGGCCGTCGGCCATCGGCCGGTCGGCTGCCAGGAGCACTGCCTCGACGCGATGCGCCAACGGCAGGTCCGCGCACGGCACGTCGCGCGACGGTTCGGTGCCGTGCTCGGTGCCTTCTTCGCTCACGAGCCTCGACCCGCGAGGGCCACGCGGACCGCGGCGCGACGCTGCGCGCGCTCGATCTGCCCGCGCTGCTCGAGGGTGAGCGGGTTGGCGTTGGTCGCGCTCGCGCGGGCGTTCGCCTCGACGAGTTCGGACTGCGCCTTGCCGGCATCGATTGCGCCTGCGTCCTCGGCGCCATCGACGAGCAGCGTCAGGGCATCGCCCTGCATCTGTGCAAAGCCACCATCGATCACGAACCAGCGGGACTGGCCGTTGGCCAGATCGAGCCGGGCTGCACCCGTGCCGAGCTTGGCCAGGAACGCACTGGCTCCCGGCGCCACGCCCTTCTGCCCGTCCCAAGCCTGGAACGTGGCGTAGGAAACCTGCTCGTCGACGAGCGAATCGGACGGGGTGACGATGGTGCAGCGGAAGGTGGCCATGGGTGCTCCGTGGGTCGGGGATGGTAGTGGGTTGCCCCGGCCGGGTGCATGTGCGGGTGGCTCATGCAGCACCGGATAACCGACGATCACGGGGCCTGCGGCACGCCCCTGAGCGCCAAGGCACTGTTGCGGTAGCGGGGATCGTCGGTGACCTCCCTCGCCACCCACGGGGCGAGCCATGCCGGCAGGTCGACCAGGGCATCGACCGCGGGGAGCTCGACCTCGGCGAGCCACAGGTCGATGCCGACGAACCGATCGACTTCCCAAAGCAGGCTTCCCTCGGCCACCACGTGGCGGACCTTCGCGAGCCGTCGACCCTCGGTCCCTGGCCACAGTCCGTCGAATTCAGCCTGGCTCAGGGCGCGCTCGTCCTCGTGTCGCACGAGCCCCACGCCCGACTTGCGGGTCAACGTGAGGTGGACGCTCCCGTCGTCGCGGACCGCCCGTCGCAGCCGCGCACCATGGCGCACGCCATCCGGACCGAGCGTGTAGCCCTGTTCGATCCGGATGCAGCGATGCCCGGCGGGCAGCGACGGAGCACCATGCAGCAGCCAGGCGCGCTCGATCTCGAGCGACCCGCTCACGACCCGCGGCCCGACAGCAGCGGCGCGCACTGGGCGACCAGGTTGGCGAGCACGAGCTTCTGGTTCACGTTGCTCGCCGCCGAGCGCTCGGCGTCGACCAAGGCATCGACGCACGCACCGAGCGCATCGACCTGCATGGCATCGCCCGATGCGGACGCGGCGACCAGGCGCTGCTGCACGATGCGGCCGACGACGGCCATGAGCAGGCCGAGTGCCTTGCGGTTGGCGGCTTCCTTGCTCGCATCGGGATTCGCCTTCACCACGCGCTCGGCGAAGGCACCGACGAGCTCGGCCATCGATTCGGCCATCGCCGGGCCGACCAGGCCGCGCGCCAGGTCGGTGACGATCGCATCCAGCTGCTCGTGCCAGGCGTGGAGCCCGTGCTCGATCGCCTCGAGC
>JBEGNG010000301.1:0-3043 GCA_041182645.1 Planctomycetota bacterium | reverse complement strand
CGCGTGCTGCGGGCGACCTGCCTGCGGTGAGCCGCACGCTCAGCCGGCGAGGCCGGCGCTCTGCTCATCGTTCAGGTCGATCCTGCGCCGCTGGCCGGCGACCTCGACGCCGACGTGGAGCAGGATGCCCGACCCGTGCAGCGGCACGCCCAGGCGCGCCTCGTCGAGCACGAGGTGATCGACCATCTCGGGCACCGTGACGTCCTTCAGGTCGACGACGGCCGAACTCAGGAGCGACCAGTTCGAGGTGCACCAGCTCCGGGCCACGCGCAGGTCGCGGGTCGATGCGTCGGTGCTCAGCAGGTGCAGCCGCCCATGCATGTCGATGGCCAACTCGACGCTCGGTGCATTCGCGGGCCGGATGCGGAGCCCGACGAACTCGGGGAACCACGCGAGCAGGCTGCTGCGCGGGGCTTCGGCGCGGGCCGAGCGCTGGGCGGCGAGGTCAGGATCGATGTAGGTGGCAGCAGTGGCCATGGTGGGCTCCTCCGGCGTCTGGTTGGGCGTGCGGACTGGTTCGGTGGGCGGTCCCGATCGGGAAGGCTGGGCGGCGGGCGCGTCGAAGCGTGATGCGACCGCCTGCAGCGCATCGCAGAGTTCACGCGTGATCGCACCGAAGTCGGCCCGGCTGCGGGAGCGCACCTCGGCGGTGACGACGCCCTCGAGCCGGTCGACGCGCTCGATCGATCCGCACCAACGAACGGGCGTGGCGAGCGTGCCGTCGGCCCACTGGCTCAGGCCGCCGGCTGCTGCGGCACCGACCTCCTGCGAGGCGGCGACGGTCACCACATGCACGGGCCGGCCCGAGACCGGCACCGCCTCGAGGGCGGACGAGAGTTCCTGCAGCTTCACGCGCGCAGCGGCCTTGGCGGCTTCGTCGCACCCGGTCAGGAGCACGAGTTCCGTGGACGGGATGAGCACGTCGCCTGCGGCAAAGGCCTCGGGCAGGGAGACGATCCACCGTCGGACCACCCTGCAGGCATCGGGAAGCCCCTGCTCGGCCACGGCGACGCTGCGCCCCTCGGCGTGGAAGAGGTCCACGCGCATGCGCTGGTCATCGAAGCGCACGAGCCCCGTGGGGCCGTCGGTGCGCGCCAGGCGCTCGGCGAGCTGCGCGAGCCAGATCCCCGACATCGACGGCAGGTTGCCGCAGATCGCCACGAGCACCGGGCACTCGGGCATGCGCGGCGAGGCCCCCGCACCGACTGCCTGGCGCGGTTCGGAGTCGCCCATGAAGTGCGCGGCCAGGTCCTGGTAGGTCGACCTCGTGCTCATGACTTGGCCTCCTGGGCGGCACCCGGGGCCACGCCCTGCGCCGACTCGGCTCGCAGCGACTTCATGCGCTCGACGACATCGAGCGCACGCGCACTGACCTGCGGCGCCTGGCGCGATGCGCCGGGCAGCGCCTCGGCGACCGACTCGTACTCGGGCTCGGGGCTGTCGTCCATCGCGCGCGCCGCCCGCTGCGCCCAGGCTTCCTGGGTGCGCTGGACCGCCGGCGGCGACTCGACGAGCCACGAGGCAAGTGCGCGGAACTCGGCTGCGGCATCGCTCGACGGCGCGAACTCCGTGATCGGCTGCCCGAAGGACACCGCCTCGCGGAGCACCTCGTGGTGGCGGATCGCACGCGGTGCGACACGACCGGGGAACTTGCGTTGCAGCGCGCCGAGGATGTCGGCGCTCAGGTTGGTGCCGTCGCGGTGCATCGTGGGCAGGATCCGCAGCGTCACCGCGCGCTCCATGCGCGCCACCGCTGCATCGAGCAGCGCGACCTGGCTCTCGGCGCCCTTCAGGGCGAGGAAGCCCGTCTCGACGGGCACGATCAGTTCATCGCAGGCGCGCACCGCGTTGAAGGTCAGCAGCCCGGCCGTCGGCGGACAGTCGATGAGGCACCAGTCGAAGCGCGGCGCCACCACGTCGAGCAGCTTGGACAGCCGGCGGTCGCGGTCGTTCGCGCGCAGCAGCGGGCCGCTGGATTCGATGCGCGACATGCGCAGGTGGCTCGGCGCGAGCCAGACGCCCTTGACCGGCTCCCACAGCAGGCCGGACTGCACGAGCGGCGAGCCGGCCCCCTGCTCGAGCACGTCGCCGACGCAGTGCTGGATGCGGTCGGCCGGGACGCCGAGCGAGACCGCGCAGTGCGACTGCGGATCGAGGTCGACCAGGAGCACGCGGACACCCTGCGCCGCGAGCACCGCCGCGAGGTTCACCGCGGTCGTGGTCTTTCCACAACCGCCCTTCTGGTTGACGATGGCCGAGACGCGCATCCTTGCTCCGGGGCCTCCATCCGCGGCGGACCTGCATCCTGCAGGAGGCACGCCGAGGTGGACGGACTGTAACGCAGGATGCGCCCGCGGTGCACCATCGATGCAGCGAATCCCAAGGGTTCAGGCCGCGCCGATCGACGACCAGCCCGCCATCACGGCGTCCTCGGGCGGGGCTTCGACCAGCCCCGCGCCGACCGGGCCCTCGGGCAGCACGAGCACCAGCCCCTTGCCGGCGCGCTTCTTGTCCAGCTCCATGCACCGGCGCAGGGTCGAGGCCGGATCGGGATCCGGCACGAGCTCGCGGATCGAGGTCGGCAGCCCCACGCCCTGCAGAAGCCGCTGCAACGCCTCGACCTGCGCGTGCCCGACGCGCCCCAGCCGGCTCGCCACGGTCATGGCGCGACCAGGCCCAGCGCCACGGCCTCCCCGTGCTTGATCCTGTCGTCGTGGCGGGCCTCGATCGCGTGGGCGTAGGTGTGGCCCAGGTTCAGGAGCGCCCGGATCCCCTGCTCGGTGGGGTCCTGGTCGACGATGGCGACCTTGACCGCCGCGGCCCTCGCCACGAGCTCAGAGATCGCCGACCGGTCCTTGCCGACCACGGCCATCGCGTGGTCACGCAGCCAGGGCGCGAGTCCGGCGTCGGCAAGCAGCGCGTGCTTGACGCACTCGGCGAGGCCGCACTGCACTTCCCGCGGAGGGAGCGTCGCGAGGGCATCGGGGTCACAGACGACCAGTTCGGGCATCGCGAACGAGCCGATGGCGTTCTTGGCGAGGCT
>JBEGNG010000300.1:0-2777 GCA_041182645.1 Planctomycetota bacterium | reverse complement strand
CCTCGGCCCCGAGATGCGCTCCACCGGCGAGGTGATGGGCGCCGACCGCAGCCTTCCCGTGGCGTTCGCGAAGGCGCAGATGGCCGCGGGCGTGCACCTGCCCGTCCAGGGCCAGGTGTTCCTGAGCGTGCGCGACGCCGACAAGCAGCAGGCCGTCGAGGTGGCGCGCAGCCTCGCCAGCATGGGCTTCACCGTGCTCTGCTCGGAGGGCACGGCGCGGATGCTCCGCACCTACAGCGTGGCCTGCACCCCGATCCCGAAGATCGCGACCGGCCAGCGCCCCAACGTGCTCGACCTCATGGCGAACGGCCAGGTGCAGCTGGTGATCAACACCCCGACCCGCAAGGGCGGCAGCACCGACGAGGGCCGCATCCGCGCCCAGGCGGTGCGTGCGAACGTGCCGATCATCACCACCATCGCCGGCGCGCGCGCCGCGGTGCAGGCGATCCAGGCGCTGCGCGGCGGCTCGTGGCAGGTGCTCGCGATCCAGGACTACTTCCCGCACCTCGCGCGGCCTGCGGCGGCCGCGGCGGGGGCGAAGGAGGCGGTCGGTGCCTGACGGCGGGTCCCCCGGCGCCCCGGGCGGCGCGCGCGGTGCGCACGGCGCGCGCGGTGCGCACGGCGCGCGCCTCTCGCAGGACCTGCTCTCGCTCCTCGCGGACGTCAACGCCGACCTGATCGCGGCGCAGGCCGGCGAGATCGGCGCGGCGATCGAGCGCACGCTCGGCCGCATCGGCCGGCTGTTCGACGTGGACCGCGCCTACGTGTTCGAGCTCGACACGGGCGCGGCGCACATGAGCAACACCTACGAGTGGGTCGCGCCGGGGATCTCCGCGGAGAAGGACAACCTGCAGGGCATCCCCACCGAGGCCGCGCCGTGGTGGATGGAGCGCATGCACGCCGGGCTCGAGATCAACCTGGGGTCGCTCGACGACCTGCCTCCCCACGCCACGTCGGAGCGCGGCATCCTGGAGCCGCAGGGCATCCAGTCGCTGCTGGTGCTGCCGCTCGCGTGGCGCGGCCGGCTCGACGGCTTCGCGGGCTTCGACCACGTCCGCAGCCGGCGCTCCTGGACGCAGGAGGAGGTCGGCGTCCTCCGCATCGTCGCCAGCGCGATGGCGCAGTCGATGGAGCGTCGCGCGATCACCCGCCGCCTCGAGCTGGCAGACACGGTGTTCCGCCACGCGCACGACGGGATCTTCGTCACCGACCGCGACCAGCGGATCCTGGAGGTGAACCCCACCTTCTCGGAGATCACCGGCTACTCGCGCGAGGACTCGATCGGCCGCACGCCGAACATGCTCTCGTCCGGCCGGCACGGACCGGACTTCTACGCCGCCATGTGGACCGCGATCGCCACCACCGGCCACTGGCGCGGCGAGATCTGGAACCGCCGCCGCGACGGCGAGCTGTACCTCGAGCGCCTGGCGATCTCCGCGGTGCGCAACGCGAGGGGCGAGGTCGAGCAGTACGTCGGCGTGTTCGCCGACATCACGCGCCTCAAGGAGCAGGAGGAGCGCCTGGAGCAGATGGCGTACTACGACGCCCTCACCAAGCTCCCGAACCGCGTGCTGCTCGCCGACCGCATGACGCAGGCGCTCGCGCAGGTGCGGCGCGGCGGCCCGATGCTCGCGGTGTGCTACCTGGACCTCGACGCGTTCAAGCCGGTGAACGACGCGCACGGGCACGACGCCGGCGACCGCCTGCTGGTGGAGATGTCGCACCGCCTGAAGGGCGCGCTGCGCACCGGCGACACCGTGGCGCGGCTCGGCGGCGACGAGTTCGTCCTGCTCCTGCCGGGGCTGCGCAACCTTCCCGAGTGCGACCACCTGGTCGACCGCATCCTGCACTGCGTGGCGGAGCCGTTCGAGGTGGCGCCCGGCCACCCCGTGACGCTCACGGCCAGCATCGGCGTGCGCACCGTGCCGCCCGACGACGCCGACCCGGACACGCTGCTCCGCCAGGCGGACCAGGCGATGTACGCGGCCAAGCAGGAGGGGCGCGGGCGCGCGCACCGCTTCGACCCGGACCTCGACCGCCAGGTGGTCGCGCGGCGCGACCTGATCGCGCGCATCCGCGCCGGGCTCTCGCTGGGGGAGATGTGCCTGCACTTCCAGCCGATCGTGGACCTCGCCTCCGGCGAGGTGCGCTTCGCCGAGGCGCTCGTGCGCTGGCGCCGCGCCGACCGCGGCATGCTCTCGCCGGGCGAGTGGATCCCCGCGATCGAGGGCACGGACGCGATGGCCGAGCTGGGCGACTGGGTGCTCGAGGAGGCGCTCGCCCACTGCGAGCGCTGGTCCGCGCACGGCCTGCGCGCCGGCGTCAGCGTGAACGTGTCTGGCTTCGAGCTGCGCGACCCGGCGTTCGCGGACCGCGTGCGCACGGCGCTGGCGCGCCACCCGGGCTCGCCGCCGTCGCGGCTGCGGCTCGAGGTGCTCGAGAGCGCGGCGCTCACCGACATGGCGCTCGTGACCCGCACCATCGAGGAGTGCGCGGCGATCGGCGTGCACTTCTCGCTCGACGACTTCGGCACCGGCTACTCGTCGCTCGCGTACATGAAGCGGCTGCCGGTGACGACCATCAAGATCGACCGGTCCTTCGTGGCGGACATGCTGACCGACCCGGGCGACCGCGCGATCGTGACCGGCGTGGTCGAGCTCGCGCGCGTGTTCGGCCGGCAGTCGGTGGCCGAGGGCGTGGAGACGCAGGAGCACGTGGACGCGCTGCGCGAGCTGCGCTGCGACATGGGGCAGGGCTACGGGATCGCGCCGCCGATG
>JBEGNG010000299.1:0-3375 GCA_041182645.1 Planctomycetota bacterium | reverse complement strand
ATGGTGAGCAACTACGGCAAGAGCATCGACTTCAAGGCTCAGCAACTGCTGTCGCTCGAGGGCTCCGTGGCGTCGGCCATGCGCCTCTTCCAGAACGCGCGGGCGGAATACAGCGAGGTGCTCTTCGCCCAGCGTGACCTGATCGAGGCGAAGCTCATCCTGATCGAGACCAAGCGCGAACAGCTGTCGGCCATCGTCAATGCGTACCAGGCGCTCGGCGGCGGCAACGTGCTGGCGACGCCGGTCGCATCCACGGAGGCGGTGGCCCCCGTCCCGTGACGGCTGGTGGTACCTGAGGCGGGATCACCCGGCTGGCCGTCGGGCCGGCCGGCACGCCGTCCATGGGCGTGTCCGATCCGGCGAATCAGCGACAATCATGGCGGTTGCCGACACCGGCACCGACCAGGAGGTCCGCTCGTGCTGCTGAACCGCTTGCTGATCCTCGTCTGCCTTGCGTTCCAGGCCTCCATCGCGTCTGCGACCGCGGCACCGCAGGATCCCGTGCCCGGCGGGGGATCCGCATCGCCCAAGCAGCCTGCACCGACCAAGGCGACCGAGTGGGTCACGCCGGCCGTCAGTGTGCGCCACGGGTGTCCTTCCACACCTTCGAGAGCGCGTGCGCCAAGGCGACGGTGAGCTACCACCTCTACACGCCGGCTGCGCATGATCGGGATCCTGATGCACGGTTCCCGGTGGTGTACTGGCTGCATGGCTCCGGCGGGGGCGCCGCAGGCATCGCGCCGCTGGCTCGGCTCGTCGATGAGGCGATCGAATCCGGCTCCACGCCACCGTGCTTCGTGGTCTTCGTCAATGGGCTCCCGCAGGGGATGTACGTCGACTGGAAGGATGGCTCGACGCCGATCGAGAGCATGATCGTGAAGGACCTCGTGCCGCACATCGACGCGACGTACCGCACGATCCCCACCCGCGCAGGCAGGCTGCTCGACGGCTTCAGCATGGGCGGCTACGGCGCGGCGCGCCTGGGCTTCGCGCACCCCGAGCTGTTCCGGGCGGTGTCGATGCTCGGTGCGGGTCCGCTCGACCCGGACTTCGAGCGCACGCCGCGCGCCAATCCCCGTGCGCGCGACGGGCTGCTCGAACGCGTGTACGGCGATCGTGCCACCTTCCGCCAGGTCAGCCCCTGGGTGCTTGCGGAGCAGAGGGCCGACCGACTGAAGCAGGACACGCTGCTGCGGATCGCCGTCGGTGACCGTGACGAGACCTTCGCGATGAACAAGGAGTTCCATGAGCACCTCGCGAAGCTCGGCATCCAGCACGATTGGCTGCCGCTGGAGGGCGTCGAGCACGATCCGATGAAGACGCTCCGGGCGCTCGGTGACCGAGCCTGGGCGTTCTACCGCAAGGCATTCGGCGCTCCCGCCACGCCGCAGCAGCGCAAGGATGGCGAGATCGCCGTCATGGTGAAGGATGCGAAGCGCAGCGCCATCGTGGTGAACCCGCCGGCGGTGGGACAGATGCGGCCGGCCGTCCTCGTGCTGCATGGCGGCATGGGCAGCGCCGAGCAGATGCGGCAGACCTCCGGATTCGATGCCGTCGCGCGCGCCAATGGATTCATGGCGGTGTACGCGCAGGGCACGGACTTCGGCGACGGGCGGCGGGCCTGGAACACCGGGCACCTCTTGCGGCGGCAGGTGCGTGATGCAGATGACCTCGGGTACTTCGACGCCCTCATCGACACGCTGGTTCGTGATCACGGCGCCGATCCGGCGCGCATCTTCATGACCGGCGGGTCCAACGGTGGCATGATGACCTTCGTCTACGCGGCGGCGCGTGCCGAGCGGCTCGCGGCGGTCGCTCCGGTCGTGGCGAGCATGTTCTCGTTCGATCGGTCGCCGTCCACGCCGCTGCCCATCCTCATCATCAACGGAGCGAAGGACGAGGAGGTCCCGCTGGAGGGTGGCATGAGCAGGAACCCCTTGGTCCGCAACGCGCAGTCGACGCCGTACAAGCCCCTGGCGGAGGTGGTCGACTTCTGGGTGAAGGCCAACGCGTCGACGCCCAAGGGCGACATCGTCACGGCAGGGACGATCACCACCACGACCTACGCGGCGGGGCCGGGTGGCGCCGTGACCGAGTCCATCGTCGACAGCGCAGGCGGCCACGGTTGGCCCGGCACGCGGTCGCGCCGTGGCAGCAACGCACCCATCGCTGCCTTCAAGGGAGCCGAGCGCGTGTGGGCGTTCTTCAAGGACAAGTCGCGCGTGGCCCAGGGACCGGCCGCGGCACCGTGATCATGGCGAGCACGGCGCCGATGAGCGCCATCGTCATATCCCACTGGGCATCCCACGGATCGCCCTGCGTGCCCAGCCACTCCGGACCGGCGTCGGGATAGAAGCCCATGACCATCCAGGCTTCGGCAAGCTCGTAGAACGCCGAGAAACCCAGGCTCGTTCCGATGACGAGCGCCGTGAGCCACCAGCCCGGCTGCAACGGGGTACGCCGCACGACCACATCGCACAGGAACACCGCCGAGATGAACCCCTGCAGCACATGGCCGATCCGGTCGATGGGGTTGCGCGTCAGGCCAAGGCCGTTGATGACGACATCGGGCAGGGGTACGGCCGAGAAGGTGTAGCGGCCTCCGATGCACTGCATGATGAAGCCCACCGCCAGGACCGTGCAGGTGAACGGGTGCAGCGGAAGCCGCTTTCGGAATGCACCCAGCAGCACGATGCCCAGCCCGAGCGGCAGGACCTCGAACGCCCAGACCCCGATGTCGGTCGCCCCCGTGAGGGACCAGATCGCCGCGGCCAGGCAGGCGACGGCAGCCATCACGGGTGGCTTGTCGGCGCTGGATTGCCCGGGCGTTCGGTTCATCATCGCGTGGCGGTCAGCGTAACCGAGCCGGGTCTGGGTTTCCGTGATCAGGCACCGCGCGGGGGCCAGGAACCGAGCGCTGGACCAGCAGCCCTGGAAGCGCCTGCGCGAAAGGCTGCTCGTCCGGGCATCGATTCTGCGCGCGGCTTGTCCGTCGGGCGCGCTTCATGCCAAGATGCCCCGGTAGGAACCCAGCATGCGTGCGCGAACACCCCAGACGCTCCAGCAATCGGCCGACGTGATCGAGCGGCCCGCCCACCGGGTGCACCCGGGCCAAGCCCTCCTGATCCCGGCCCTCGTGATGCTGGCGTTGCTGCACCCGCTCGTGCTTGCGGCGGCGGCGGATCCTCCGCCCGCTGACTCCGTGTTGGCGCCGCCATCTCCGCGCGATGCGCGGGACATGGGGGTCGGCCGCATGATTCCCGATGCATCCGGCGTGACGCTCGACGGTGCATCGAGCTCGTGGCGATCGGGTCGTGGCGAGCGCGCCACGGTGATCGCGCTGACCAGCGTGACCTGCCCGCTCTGCCGGAAGTT
>JBEGNG010000298.1:0-2807 GCA_041182645.1 Planctomycetota bacterium | reverse complement strand
TGCAGGTACTCGTGATCGGTCTCGACGGCGATGCGCACCTGGCGGCAGGGCGAACCCGCGAGCGAACCATCGGGCGGCGTGGTCGCCGGCGGGGCTCCACCCGGGACCGTCAGTTCAGAGCAGGTGAACGTCGGCTGCGGCACGAGGCCCGGCGGCAATGCACCCAAGTCGTAGAAGAGCGTCGGCAGGTTCGAGCCGAAGTCACCGCTGGACAGGATGAACGTGCGACCACCCGCAAGCACGTAGCCGTAGTGACCGAACTCGCTGATCGCGATGTACGCGCGCGAGCCGGGTTCACCGTCGACCGAGCCCATGAAGCAGTCGACGCTCGGTGCGGCGATCGCGGCCTCGAGCTTGGGGCCCTGTGCGTCCACGATCGTGGCGTCGTCGGTGAAGGGCTTGACGCGCGTCAGCGTCAGGTCGAGGTTCACGCCGGGTGCGACCGGCACGCCCTGCCAATGCTGAAGATCGCCAGACCGGGTCGCGGCCCAGGCGGCTGCGTCCAACCGAACGACCGATGCCGCTTCGGCCAGCGATGGGGCCAGTTGCACATCCTCCCGGACGATCGGGCTCGGCACGGGCTGGCCGATCCAAGGGGTCAACTGTCCGAGAACCAAGGCAGCGAGGGTCGTGGGAAGCGGCATGGGCCTACCTTAGCCCCGAGCGGGAGTTGCGCGAGCGGCAGCCATCAACCGCACCGAATTTTCCGAGGGATCTGGGGAAGCGGCTCCCGGTTCCGTCACACTCCCCGGGTCGATCCGTTCGCTTGACACCGAACGCGTGTTCGGTCTACCCTAACACTCACCGAACGGAATCGGCACTCGCCTTCGATCCCACCGAAACCAGCCCGTGAAAGGACTCACCCCCATGTCGACCCCCACCGCCACCAAGTCCACCAGCCCCAGCAAGCCCGCCGAAACCGTTGCGCGCGCCGCAACCCGCGCGCCGGAGCAGGCGAAAGCCGTTACAACTCGTTCCGCAGCGGGCACGGATGCCTCGTCGGCCCCGTCCCCGTCACGCCTCGATGGCAGCACCACTCAGGGGAGCAGCATGGCCAAGCCGACTACCGCGTCCGTCACCGCACCGACCGCAGCCAAGCCCGGCGACGCCGGCAGCCGTTCGGTCGAACCCAAGCCGTTCGTGACCGATGCATCGGCGGGCGACCCGCGCACCAACGCACTCGACACCAAGGGCAAGCTCAAGGCTCTTGAAGCCGCCATGGGCCAGATCGAGAAGTCCTTCGGCAAGGGCTCGATCATGAAGCTCGACGGCGAGAACATCACGCCGATCCCGGCCGTCTCCACCGGCGCACTCAGCCTCGACCTGGCCCTCGGGGGGCGCGGCCTCCCGCGCGGCCGCATCATCGAGGTGTTCGGGCCGGAATCCAGCGGCAAGACGACCTTGGCCCTCACCGTCGTGGCCAATGCGCAGCGCACCGGTGGTACGGCCGCCTTCATCGATGCGGAGCACGCGCTTGATCCCTCGTGGGCCAAGCGGCTTGGCGTGAACCTCGATGAAATGCTCGTGTCGCAGCCCGATACCGGTGAGCAGGCGCTCGAGATCTGCGAAATGCTGGTCCGTTCCAACGCAGTCGATGTCATCGTCGTCGACTCCGTCGCCGCACTCATCCCCCGCGCTGAAATCGAGGGTGAAATGGGCGACAGTCACGTCGGCCTGCAGGCCCGTCTCATGAGCCAGGCGTTGCGCAAGCTCACCGGCGCCATCGCCAAGAGCGAAACGATCGTCATCTTCATCAACCAGCTGCGCGAGAAGATCGGCGTCATGTTCGGCAGCCCCGAAACCACCACCGGCGGCCGCGCGCTGAAGTTCTACTCCTCGGTGCGCGTCGACATCCGCCGCATCGGCGCCATCAAGGATGGCGAGCGCAACGTGGGCAACCGCGTGCGTGCCAAGATCGTGAAGAACAAGATCGCCCCGCCCTTCCGTGAAGCCGAGTTCGACATCATGTTCGACGAAGGCATCTCCTGGGTCGGCGACCTGCTCGACCTGGCCGTCAACGCCAACGTCGTCGAGAAGAGCGGCGCCTGGTTCAGCTTCAAGGAGGTCCGGCTCGGTCAGGGCCGCGAAGCCTCCAAGCAGTTCCTGCGTGAGAACCGCGACCTGGTCATCGAGATCCGCAAGGCCGTCCTGGCGTTCCGCGCGGCGAATCCGAATGCGCCGCTCGTGAAGAGCAAGGGCGAGTGAGTCGATCTGCACCACCGTCAGCCCCGTCCGGCCACGCCGGGCGGGGCTGTTTGCTTCATGGCGCTCCTGCAGACAAGGGCCTCTGCCCGTCGTACGGCAATAACGCCCTTCCGCCGACCATCGGGGCTCGCTATACTTGCCGCCCCACTCGCGGTTGTGGCGGAACTGGCAGACGCGCTAGATTCAGGTTCTAGTGGGGTAAAACCCGTGGAGGTTCAAGTCCTCTCAACCGCATTCCCGCCTCGGGCACTCGCCCGGGGCGGTTTCGTTTGTGCACCAAGCACTCAGGGACGGCGCCTGTTGCACGCGCGTCCTCTCGCTCCCTCGGGCCCTGGCTGCGCGGACGCGCTCGGTCGCTGCGGACGGCGCGTCGCTCGGTACTGACCGCGTGGCGTTCATGAATTCCGTTGCGGCCGTCGCGGAAAAGGGGGCGCGGCATGCCTCGCAGAGCGAGTTCCGCAGCCTGCGAGGAAAGCTGGCGCGCAGCAGTGCACAGTGACCACGGGGTGACAGACGCGCCAGTTTCTGAGCAGGCGAGGACTGTCTGAGCGAACGAGGCATGCCGGCGCCCCAAAGGGAGCGACGGCCGCAAAGGACGCAGG
>JBEGNG010000297.1:0-2979 GCA_041182645.1 Planctomycetota bacterium | reverse complement strand
GGTCCATGACCTCGACCGGAGTCGGCGCTGCAGCGCACAGTTCCGGATCGGGTTCACCGATCGGCGCAGAAGCCAGGTACAGATCCCCGCCGCAGGGAACCAACCGCCATGTTCTTCCCGATCCCGGATCGCCAAGGATCGATGGGGTCTCAGTCGTCAGCCACTGCCGAGTCAGCAACCAGACATCGGTTGGCGCTGGCGTACCCTCGATGATCACGGACCACGGTGCAGCGATCGAGATCGACGGCGCGTTCAGCACCGGTTCCGTGGTGCCGCCGGGGGAGAGGCGGATCGACAGGCTGTGTTCAGTCTGGCTTGGCAGCGCAATGCGCCACGACGACGAAAGGGAGCCACCATTGCGGATCGAGAGGTCTGCAAGCCCGAGGCCTGCCGTGAACTCGCCGCCACAGCGCAGCGACCCGCCGTCGAGCAGCAGCGAACCCTCCGAGTCCGGGTCGAAGGGCGGAAGACTCTGGCCACCCAGCGCCGCCAGCACGACCGGGCCCGCACACGATGCGCTTCCCGTCAACGTCATGCTCGCGCGCCCGCCGTGGCCAACCGTGATGCCGCCATCGACCCGCACGGTGTGCGCCGTGACCGATCCAAAGCTGCCGGTGTTCTGACCGAGCACAAGGGATCCGAGCGAGCATGATGTGCCGAGCAGCAGCCTGCCGTCTCCCGACTTGCCCACCGTGCACCGATCCCTCACGCTCAATCCATCGGCGGGACCGGTGACCGTTCCGGTTCCGGTCAAACCCCTGGCGACGAGCCCGGACGCGGCTGCGGTCGAGCCGAGCTCGAGGGATCGGAACGAGGAAGGAGCCCGCAGCAACAGGCTGCCATCTCCGACCAGCCCGATGCGGGCATCGTCCGCAACGATGATCCCTCCGGTACTGATGTCCAGTTGGGCGTAGGCCTGGCTCGATGTCGCCAGCTCGAGCCGCGTGGCGCTCAGCTCGGCGCTTGAGGACCAGTCGATGAAGCAACTGGTGTTCGCCAGCGTCCCGGCCACGATGGACGCCGAGAACGCATTGGCCGCCTGCGCGTGGAGCGATCGTGCACCGGTGAAGCGCCAGGATCCCTTGTCGAGCCGAACGCGATCGACCAGGATGGGGCCGCCGGTGGAACCAAGGGCAACGGTCCGCTGGAGACCGGCCGACGAGAACACCGCGGTGTCCTGCGTGCCGGGCACGCCTGCCGACCACGATGCGGGGGCGCTCCACGAGGCTCCGCTCACGCCCACCCACGACGTATCGGCTGCCAGGGCGGGCCCGGCAAGGCCCGCCAGGATCAGCATGGATGGAGTCGATTGCTTCATGCTGCGCATCCTCATTGGGGTTTGAGCACGTCGCGACCCAGGATGCCGTCGGTGGTCAGCACGGAGTGGCTGGTGTTGGAGCCGTCGACGGAGGTCGCTCCGTAGTAGCCGTCGGCACCGAGGGGCGTGTCGCGGCTCCACAGCCCGTCCAGCTTGCGCGCTCTGAGCGCCTTGTCGTCCGCGATCGCGACGGAGTTGGGGAGGAACCACACGTGGCCGTCGTAGAACAGCGTGATGGGCGTGGCCGCCGCCGACTGGTTGTAGCGGAATGTCGATGTCGCGGCCAAACCTTGACCGGAGGCCGGTTGCTGTCCACCCTGGTTCCAGTGCTGCTCGAAGACGAGCGACTTCAGGTCGGGATGGGCGGCACCGAACAGGGGCTGGCGCTCGAAGGCCTCTGGAAAGCTCGACGGATTCCGGAAGCCACCCTGCGACGCGCCGCGCATGACATCAGGGTGCCACATCGCTGCGGGACTCATGGTGTAGCTGCTGGTGACCGGCGAGGAGGGCACCGGAGTGAAGGCCGCGGGATAGTCGAAGTTGGGTGCTGCCCGGCGATAGGTCGGTCGGTCGTTCGGCGCATAGAAGCCCGGGTCATAGAACCTGCCGTTGGCGTACTCGTGAAAGGACTTGGATTGGAGCAGTTTCCAACTGCCGGCCACACCGCTCGCGAAGGACCACTCGTTTGGGGTGTAGAGCACCCAATTGCCGCAGTTGCCGGGGTAGGTCGGTGGGCACACGCCCCCGCCGAGCCAATAGCCCCACAGGCTGCCAAACACGTCGGTCCCCAGGACCATCTGGGGTGGACATCCAATGGTGGAGATGTACGTGGCGCAGTTTCCCCCGACGAGGCCGAAGTCGGACTGGTGTGCGCACCATTGCAGCCCTTCGTGGTCCCACGCGTACATCGCCTGAGAGACCCCGAGTTGCATCAGGTTCGACATCGACACGGCCTCGTTGCCACGAGTGCGCAGCGAGGCGGCGGTTGCGCCGACGACGGCGACGAGCATGGTCAAGCTGGCCACGCCGACAGCGACGTCAGCGATCGTGAACGCGCGGTGGGAGCTGCACGGTGTTCGGGTGTTCATGTCCACTGCTCCGGTGAGGCGCCTTGCCTGGATCGAGCCTGCTCCGGCCAACGGACCACTCGAGGACGGGTGACAGGATTGTCTCGCACGACCTTCGTGAGTCAAGACGAAGGCGTGGACTTGATGCCGCTTGCTCCGGATGGAGTCGGCCCGTGGGAATACACTCGCGCCGATTCGCGGAACCGAAAGCAAGCGACGCAGCCCCTGGTCCGATGTTCGTCGGGAGCCAACCACTCATGCTGTCGCCGCCTCCGGCCTCACGGCGCGCACGGCCCGAACGCCGTCAGCATCAGGCCCAGGTCCGCGCCGTCGGTGATGCCGGCCGTCGGTGATGCCGTCGCCGTTGAGGTCGCCGAGTGCGGTCAGTTCCCACGCGCCGAGCAGCAGCCCAAGGTCCGCGCCGTTGACGAGCCCGTCGCCGGTCAGGTCGGCGGTGCAGGTTGTGTCCGGCAGCTCGCCGATCACACTGAAGCCGGTCGCATGCAGCGCCACGATCAAGGCTCCCGAATCGGCAAGCGACACGATGTCCTGCGTCACCGGGTACGCGTTGCCCATGCGCCATTGGCCGCCGGT
>JBEGNG010000296.1:0-2811 GCA_041182645.1 Planctomycetota bacterium | reverse complement strand
CAGCACGCTCGCCAGCACCGCGCGATCGAGCGGTTCGATGTCATCCCAGCCCAGGAGCTCCGTCGCTGCGGCAGGTGGCAGGAGCTTGAGGCCCACCGCCGCTCGCATCGCGGCCAGTCGCGTGGGCGTGTCGGTGATGAGTCGCAGGGAAAGCGGGGTCACGCCTGCGGGCGAGGCAAGCTCGGCCTCACCGAGCACTCCATCGATCGCCGCCGTCGGATCGGGCCGCTGCGCCAGCGTGCCGAAGAGCGGGGCAAGGCGCGGGTCCTTCATCGAGCGCAGCGCGAGCAGCGCGTCGTGGTGCGCGCCGTTCGCGCGCGGCGTGATCGAGCGCACGAGCGCATCGAGGCTCGCCTGGGCATAGTCGATCTGCTCGAACTGCACGAGGGCGGCAAGCGCCATCGATCCGACCACGCCCGTGATGACCATGGGGTGAGTGTAGGGGAAGCCCCGCGGTGCGGCGGACCGCAGCGTGCACCGGGACCGAACGAACGCGGATCAGGTTCGTGGTGCGCCGAGCACGGCCCGGCGGACCCTGGCCACGAGCTCGTCGGCGCCGCACGGACCGTCGGCGGCGTCGATCGGTGCACGCTCCTCGACCATGCGCTGGACCCGGCCCGCGGCGGCATGGATCGTGCTGTGGGTGCTCCGGCCCATCGCCTTGGCGATCTCGGGGTAGCTGCGGGTGGTCAGTTCGCGGGCGAGCAGCGCGATGATGCCCCGCACGAGCACGGCGCGGCGGTGGCGGCTCGCACCGAGGGCATCCGCCCGGTCGACCTGCATGGCTTCGCAGGCGGCCTCGATGATCGTCGGGATGCGCACGTTCGTGCGCCGCTCACGGGCTGCATCGGCATCGAGCACCTGGACGACCGAGGACTCGCCGATCGGCTCGCCCTGGAGGCGCCGCGTGTCGAGCACCGACACCGCTGCGAGCTTGGCCACGGCACCTTCGATCTCGCGGACGCTGCCGACGCAGCGGCTGGCGACGCAGTCGATCGCCGCATCGGTGAGCCGCAGGCCGCGGCGCTGCGCGAACCGGCGCACGAGGGCACCGCGCAGGTCGCGGTCGGGGGCGTCGACCTTGGCCACGATCCCGGCCAGCAGGCGGCTCACGAGCGCCTTCGAGAGGCGCGCGATCTCCCGGGGATGCTCATCGCTGACGATGGCGACCTTCGCGCCCATCAGCCCGACTGCATCGATGGTGTGCAGGAACTCGGCCTGCGTCGCGGTCTTGTCGGCCAGGAAGTGCACGTCGTCGATGGCGAGGAGGTCGCACTCGCGCACGCGCTGGCGGAAGGACGAGACGGTGTTCGCGCGCAGGGCCGCGAGGAAGCCGTTCGTGAACTGCTCACCCGTCAGGTAGCGCACGCGCGTCGAGCCGGCCGACTGACGCGCCGAGCAGAGCGCGTGCAGCAGGTGGGTCTTGCCCACCCCGCACGGCCCGTGGAGTACGAGGAGGTTCACGCCGGGCAGCGTGCCTGCCGCGAACTGGCGCGCACTCTCCAGTGCGATGCGGTTGCTCGGTGCCGCCACGAAGTCATCGAAGGTCCGCCACTCGTTGCCGGTCCGCGTGCGGCGCTCCCGCTCGGGCAGGGCGGTCTCGACCAGCTGCTCGGGATCGCCGCGCCGGGGTCGTGCCGGGGCGGTGGGCTGCGGCATGGCGCGGATCGTGACGCGTGCGGAGGGCCCGGTGCGCTCGCGCATCACGGTCTCCAGGACGCCCCGGTAGTGGCGCTCGATCCAATCGCTCGCGAAGGTGGTGCGGACGGCGACGTCGAGCGTCGAACCGTCGACCGCGAACTCGGACTGGCTCTCGAACCACATGCGGAACGGCACGTCGCCGACCCTGCTCCTGATGGCTTGCCCGATCGCCGCCCGGGTGGTCGAGGTGTCGCGCGCATCGAAGGGGCAGGAGGTCTGTGTGTCGTTCACGCGCGGTGCTCGTGCCAAGGTGCGGACCGGACTCGGCATGGACGGGGGACAGCACCGACGACTGGCATCGTCGCTGCACGATCTCTCCGTGCCGAACGGGGGTGTGGTGTGGACCTCGGCGTCCGTGCGAGCCGCCCACGAGAACCGGGCGACGGTCATCCTGACCGGGCCGCTCACTCTAGCCCATGTTCAGGTCCTGCCAAGACGATCGTGACGAGTTGGTGGCGGCGCATCGGCAAGCCGCGTGCTTGCGCGCACTTGCGTCGGCGGGAATTCCTCGCGCACCGAAGCGTGCGCTGACGTGCATGCCGTGTGGACAACCCGTCAACGCAACGCGTGGACGTACGCGACGCGACGCATCGTCCTGTGGAATCCGGCGTTGTGATAGAGGTGCAGCGCGGGAGCGTTGGCTTCGTCGCACGCCAGGTGCAGGCTGCGCATGCCGCGGTGTTCCAGTCGCCCGATCGAGTGTTGGAGCAGCGCCGGTCCGATCCCCCGGCCGCGTGCCCAGGCTGCGACGCCGAAGTAGACGAGCTCCGCGGCATCGGTTCCCGGCAGAGGAGCGCACATGCTGACGGCCGCAGCCCGCCCCTCAAGCCGCACCATCGTCCAGAGGTCTGGATCGACGGCGTGGGTCGCCAGGTGACCCTCGAGGGTCTCCGCCGGGGTCCGCATGCCCGCCAGCGCGGGACAGTCCAGGGTGGCCTCGTAGGTCGCCTGCAGCAGCGCGGACAGCTCACCCCGGCCGCTGTCGCTGTGGACGTCGCACGCGGTGATCGACGCGCCCTCGGGCCATGCCGAGGCGACGCGCCCGCGCCGGGGCAGGGCACGCTCGTAATAGCCCAGCGTGGCCAGTCGGCGCATGCCGGCTGCTTCCAA
>JBEGNG010000295.1:0-2833 GCA_041182645.1 Planctomycetota bacterium | reverse complement strand
GTCACGCAGGCCGTGCTCGTCGAGGGATCGCTCTTCCGCACGCGCGTCCAGGGTGAGCCCGGATCGCAGCCCGATGGGTTCGTGGCCGTCCCGCCGACGCTCGAGGACGTGTACTTCGGCGTGATGGACTCGAGCCGTGCGGCCGATGCCGCGCGCGCCGGCACTGCAGCCTGATACCGGGGGACCACCATGCGACGCGCACTCACCTTGGCCTTCCTCGAACTCCGCACCGCCTGGCGACGGCCGTCGCTGTGGATGTTCCTGGCGATCCTGCTCCTCCTGAACCTGGGCTTCTCGGCAGGGCAGGTCACGATCGGCGCCGGCAGCCGGGTCGCCGGCGGGGAACGCGCCTTCCTGAACAGCGAGTTCAACCTCGCGTTCATGGACATGCTGGTCTTTGCGCTGTTCTGGGTCTTCTTCGTCTGCACGGCGTTCGGGAACGCGCCGACCGAGGACGATGCCCTGCGCGTCATCCCGATCGTCGGCAGCACCGGCCTCACGCCGCGCGAGTACGTGGTGGGCAGGTGGCTCGGCGTGGCCTCGACGTACCTCGTCCTGGTGTCGGCCAACCTGCTGCTGCAGGTCCTCTTCTTCGAGTTCTACCCCGTCGAGGAGCCCGAGAAGGTGCGTGGCGCCTTCGACCTCATGCACTACCTGCGGCCGATGCTGCTGTTCGTGGCACTGCCGGCGCTCTCGCTCGGCGCGGTCGCGTTTGCCATCGGCGCCCTCACGCGCCAGGCGGTGCTGGTCTTCGCTCTTCCGGTGGCCATCCTCCTCGGCAGCATCTTCTTCCTGTGGGACTTCTCGCCGAGCTGGCTGCCCGCGTGGGCCGACCGTGCGCTCCAGGCCGTGGACATCGCCGGCTTCCGCTGGCTGAACGAGACGTACCTGAAGGTCGACCGCGGCGTGGCGTTCTACAACACGCAGCCACTGGCGCTCGATGGACTCATGATCGCGCAGCGCATCGGCCTGGTCGTGGTGGGCGCCGCGGCCCTGCTCGTGGCTGCACGCCGCGAGGCGCGCCGATGGCGTTCGCCCTATCCGCTCACGGCAGCCCGCATTGCCGCCGTGCTCGATGCCGCCGCGCGCACCGTGGCGCTCGCGCCGCCGCCGGACGTGGACCGGGCCCCGCTGGCGTCGTTGGGGATGGTCCAGCGCACCGGCACGCTCCGCACGGCGGCGCTTGCCGCACTCCAGGCCTTCCGCGCCGAGGCGCGCGAACTGCGTCGGTCGCCGGGGCTGTTGATCTTCGTTCCGCTGATCGCGCTGCAGTGCGCAGGCTTCGTGTTCGTGCCTGGTCCGTTCGACACGCCCAACCTCGTCTCGGCAGGGACCTTCGCTGCCGAGTCCTACAACACCGTCACGCTGTTCTCGCTGCTGATGGTCCTCTTCTACTTCACCGAGAGCCTGGCGCGCGATGATCGCGTGCGCATCGGTGCGATCGTCGGCGCGAGCCCGGCGCCGACCGGAGCGCTGGTCGTGGGCAAGATGCTCGCCTGCGCACTGACCGTGGTGCTCGAGGTGCTCGGCGCGGTGTGGGTCACGGTGGCGATCGCGACCATCGTGCAGGCCTTCGAGACCGGGATCATGCTTCCGCCTTCGCTGGTGCCCTTCGCGCTCGCGTGGGCCGCGCTCCTCTCCGCCACGCTCTTCGCCTGGATGTGCTTCCTCACGCTCGCCTGGAGCCTCTTCCGCAACCGCTACGCGAGCTACCTCGCGGGGATCGGCGCGCTCGTACTCACGGGGTGGTGCGTCACGCGCGGATGGATGAACTGGGTCTTCAACTGGCACCTGTGGGGCGGCATGCGGTGGACGGACTTCGAGGTGCTCCCGCTGGACCGCGGTGCGCTGCTCCTCAACCGGGTCTTCTGGGTGCTGGTCGGCCTGGTCATGCTCCACGCCGCGCTCGAGTGGTGGCGCCGTCGGACCCCGGATGCGCAGGGGATCACCTCGCGCCTGCAGTGGTCGTTGGCGTGGCGGCGCGCGGCACGCCTGCTGGTCTTCGGTGCACCGGCCGTCGCGTGCGGCACGGCCCTGGCCATGATGGTGCGGCAGGGGCCTGCGGGCGGCCCCACGGAGCGCCTGCAGCGCGACTACTTCGTGGCCAACGACCGGACCTGGCGCGATGCGCCGCAGCCGCTCATCACCGGCGCAGCCTTGGACCTGACGGTCGATCCCGAGGCCGGCACCATCGCGGTCGATGGCACCTACGAGCTGACCAACCGCACCGACGCCCCGATGCGCCAGTTCGCGATCACGCCGAACACCACCTTCACGGGACTGGAGTTCACCTTCGAGGGCGAAGCGTGGGACGCCGCGAAGGCAGCCAAGGAGCGCAAGCTCAGCCCATGGGCCCAGCGCGTCGCCAACAGCGCGGGGCTCTGGGTCTTCACCCCCAAGGAGCCGATCGCGCCCGGCGCGAGCGTCGAACTCGGGTTCACGCACGTCGCGCCCGGTCGCGGCACGCAGAAGAACCCCGCCGGCGCGGGAGAGTTCATCCTCCGTTCGGCGGTGCTCCTCAACAGCTTCGGCCCGAGCTTCCTGCCGATGGTCGGCTTCGTCGACGGCGTGGGCCAGGATCCGCAGCGGACCCCGGAGCCCAAGCGTCCGGGCCCCGACGATTGGAAGAAGGTCACGAAGACCGCCTTCGGGACCGGCGGCGAAACCACGATGAAGGCCGTGGTCCGCGTGCCAGCCGAGTTCCGCGCCAACATGCCCGGCGTCTGCACGGCCGACACGGTCGCGGGCGGCGTGCGCACCATGCGCTGGGAGTCCGACCACCCGATCATGGCGATCAACCTCGCGGCGGGGCGCTGGGAGGAAAGCCGCGGCA
>JBEGNG010000294.1:0-2841 GCA_041182645.1 Planctomycetota bacterium | reverse complement strand
GCAGGTGTCGTCATCGCAGGCGAGGCGCGTGAGCACGTCGGCGCCCGTCAGCTGGTAGACGACCATCGAGGTGTCGTAGCCGGATGCGCACAGGTCAACGCCCAGCGAACCGCCGCTGCCGGTCTCGACCCTGAACCAGATGTCCCGCGTTGCGGCGGTCCACGCGAGGAACCTGCAGGGACCATCCGCGGGCACCTGTGGCGACGGCGACTTGAAGCGCGTGCTGAAGTCGGCCGTACCGCCCGGCAGGATCGGGATCGCGGTGGCGGCCTCGTCACCGATCGAGTTGGTGCAGATGCCCCAGGCACCGAGCACGGCAGCCAGGTCGCCGCCATCGACCAAGCCGTTGCCATCAAGGTCAGCGACCGCGGTGGCCGGAGTCACCGGGCCCCAGCCGCCCAGCAGCACGGCCAGGTCGCTGCCGTCGATTCGCTGGTCCTGATCCAGGTCACCGATGCACTCGCACGGGTCGGGCACCGCGTTGCCGTTCATGTCGGCGTACGACCCGGCGGCGATGTCGCAGACATCGTGCACCCCATTGAGGTCGCAGTCGAGCCACCCGTAGGTGCAGCTGTCCGGCACGCCGTCGCCGTCGCAATCGGTGTGGTTGTCCGGGTCAAACTTCAGGTCGCACGCATCGGGCACGCCATTGCCGTTGCAGTCCGGCACGGATCCACCAGCGATCTCATCGGCATCCGGGATGCCGTTGCCGTTGCAGTCGGGCGCCGAGGGGTCGCACTCATCCGGGATGCCGTTGCCGTTGGCATCCTGCGACCATCCGGCCAGGATCTCGCAGCTGTCGGCGAATCCAGTGCCGTTGCAGTCGCTTTCCCATCCTGCGGCGATGTCGCAGAGGTCGGGAACACCGTTGCCGTTGCAGTCTTCGTCGATGCCCTGGGCGATGTCCTGCCGGTCGGGGATGCCGTTGCCGTTGCAATCGGGGGCCGAGGGATCGCACTCATCCGGGACGCCGTTGCCGTTGGCATCCGCGGCGGAACCGCTGGCGATCTCGCACGCATCGGGGAGCGTGTTGCCGTTGCAGTCGAGCGCGCCGTAGGCGATCTCGCACAGGTTCGGCGTGCCGTCGGCGTTGCAATCGGGATCAAGCTCGGCCGCTGCGGTGCGTGCGGCATCCTCGAGCGCCGTCGGGTCCAGGCCGACGACGTACTCACGCACCACGAAGTTGCGGTCGAGCACGACGAAGAGCGGGATGCTCAGCTGCGGCGGCCCGGAGGGATCACGGGCCAGCACCAGGTCGAGCACGATGCCGTCCATGGAGATGTCGCCCCCGAACCAGACGCGATCGGGCGCCGCGGTCCAGTGGTCGCTGCGCCACGCTGCGACATCAGCCGCCGAGGGAAGCTGGCGCAGGTCGTTCTCCAGCACCAGATCGATCGCGCGGACGCTGTAGCCCTGGCTGGCGAGCGATTGCTCAAAGGCCCCGGCGGCCTCGCTCCACGCCACGCACGGCACGCACCAGGTGCCGCACACGGCCAGGATGTAGGCATCGGCGGGAGGTTGCTGCTGCATCGATGTCGCGACCGGCTTGCCTCCCGGCGTCAGGAAGTCGGCCGCGAAGTCCGGCGCTTGCTGCCCGATCAGCCAACCACTCTGCGCGCAGGGATCAGGGCAGGAATCGGGCACGCCGTTGCCATCGAGGTCGGTGTCTCGGCCATCCTCGATGTCCCAGCAGTCGGGCAGCAAGTTCTGGTTGCAATCGACCAGCGCATCCTGCTGCGCCAACAGGTCCGGCGTGCCGTTGCCGTCGCAGTCGCGCAGGTTGGTGGTCAGGGCCACGGTGTGCGCATCGCCGGCCGCAAGGGCGGTGATCGGCCCCATGGCGGTGAGGATGTTGCGTTGGCCGGCCTGGTTCGAGCCCCACGAGACCACGGTGCCGTCACTCCGCAGCGCCACGGTGTGCTGTGCGCCCGCGGCCACCGCGACGACGAGGTCGAGCCCGTCAGGCGGCGTGCATTGGCCCGAAGCGTTCAAGCCCCAGCAACGCACCTGGCCGGCATCGACGATGGCCACCGTGTGCGCTGCGCCGGCCGAGATCGCCACGGCAGCCGGCATGGAGGGCACGGCGCACTGGCCGCTCGCGTTGTCGCCCCAGCAGCGCACGCTGCCATCCGCGCGCAGGGCCACGGCGTGCTGGTAGCCGGCATCGATGGCAATGACGGTGCCCAGGTTCGAGGGCACGGTGCATTGACCGGCATCGTTGGCGCCCCAGCACTGGACCGCGCCGGTGGTCGTCTGCGCCATCGTGAAGAAGGCCCCGGCGGCGACCATGTCGACGGCGCCCAGCCCTGCGGGGACCGTGCATTGGCCGCTGGCGTTGAAGCCCCAGCACACGACCGCGCCGTCTGCCGTGCGCGCCACGGTGTGGATGCCGCCGGCATCGACCTGGACGACGTTCGCAAGCCCCGCAGGCGGTGAACACTGGCCGCCGTCGAAATCCTGGGCGCCCCAGCAGCGCACGGTGCCATCGGCGCGCAGCACCACGGTGTGGGCGTAGCCACCCGACACGGCCGTGACCGGGCCGAGGTTTGCGGGCACGGTCGACTGCAGGAACTCATTCGAGCCGCGCACGAGGACGACGCTCGACTGCGCCGCGGCGGGCAGGGCGGCCATGGTCGCGGCCATTCCGGCCGCCATCAGGCAAGCGGCGGAGGAGGGCCTGGACGGCGTCGAAGGGTGGTATCGCATGCGGTACTCCGCCCCAAGTGATAGCCGAGGAACGCGCAAGGGCGAAGTGGGGGATGTGGGATTGTCTGGGAATGGCGCTCAGAGCGGGGCGGTTGGTTGCTCCCGCACCCGCATGACCCCTCGAGGACGCAATGC
>JBEGNG010000293.1:0-2842 GCA_041182645.1 Planctomycetota bacterium | reverse complement strand
CCGTGGCCACCGGCACGTACTCGGGGCTGAGCGCGAACGGCCGGCGATAGGTCAGCAGCACCGTCAGGTTGCGTTGGGCCGGGTTGCCGATCGGCAGCACCGACGGTGCCCCCAGGTCGAGTTCCGGCGTACGCAGCACTGGAATGTTGGGCGTGGGCAGGTTGTAGACGGGCAGCGTCCCCGCTTCCTGCTCCTGCAGGATCAGCGCGTACCCGGCGGAGGTGCCGTCGCGCTGGAACTGCAGGCCGGTCAGGTCGATCGAGCGCAGGATGACGCCCTGGTCGGGCAGCGCCTGGTCATCGAGGTCCCGCCCGACGATGAGCAGCGTGTAGCCGGCCGGAAGCGTGCCATTCCACGCATAGTTGCTGGGGAAGAGCTCCTGCGGGATGCGCAGTTCGATGTACCGCTGCTGGAGCGGCGTTGCCGTGGAGGGAACGCCCAGACGGATCTCGTTCAGCGTGATGTTGGGCACGCGGAACTGCCCCCCGCCGTTCACCGGGCTGCTGGCGAAATCCACCAGCGTCGCGAGGACCGTGCCGTCGGCATCGTTCAAGACGCCGTCGCGGGTCAGGTCGGCGCACGCCGAGTAGGAGCCGGACGAGCGCAACTGCTGGAACACCGTGATGTCCGCGACGGTGACCTTCTTGTCGTTGTTCAGGTCACCGACGAAGACGTTGTCGCAGACGGTCGAGCCGGCGTAGGCGTGGTTGGTCGCCAGCACGAGGACAAGGGCCGTCAGCACCGCAAGGATGGCCCGACCACGCGCGCGCGGGCGCAGCGGCATCGTGCACGGAACGGTTGGCTCGTGGGATCGGTACATCGTGGGGAGTCGAGGAATCCGGAAACGCCCTGATAAGTGTACGGACGACACGACGGGATGCCAGACCTGGTTCGGCACAATGCGGAAGTTCATGTCGCGTCCTGCCCGGCGACACGCCCCCACTTGCGGGTCCTGCCCGCGTAATCGGACAGCGCTGCCTCCAGGGCAGCCGCGTCGAAGTCCGGCCAGAGCGTGGTGGTCACGTGCAGCTCCGCGTACGAGATCTGCCACAGCAGGTAGTTCGAGACGCGGCTCTCCCCCGCCGTGCGGATCACCAGGTCGGGATCCGGGAGGCCGGCCGTGTAGAGGCTCCCCGAGACCTCGGCTTCATCGATCGCCTCGATCGACAGGCTCCCATCGCGCACCCGCTGGGCGATCGAGCGCACCGCAGCAACGATCTCGCTCCTGGATCCGTAGTTCAGCGCCAGGCACAGCGTCAGCCCGGTGCAGCCTGCGGTCCTCCGCTCGGTCGCATCCAGCTCATCGAGCACGCGCTGGGGCAAGCCATCCCGGGCGCCCAGATGCCGGAATCGGACGTTGCTCGCCGCCAGGGCCTCGCGCTCGGCCGCCAGCTGGAGCGCCGCCAGTTCCATCAGGCCCGCGACTTCGTCGGCCGGGCGGTTCCAGTTCTCGATGCTGAAGCTGTAGAGCGTCAGCACCTCGATGCCCAGGGTGCCGCAGCGCTCCGTCAGTTCCTTGGCGCGCTCGGCCCCCGCGGCATGCCCGACCAGCCGCGACTGCCCGCGTGCCTGGGCCCAGCGCCCGTTGCCGTCCATGATGACGGCGATGTGGCGCGGCAGGCGACGAGGCTCCCGCTGCAGATCAGTGCCCGGTGCCGTGGAGGCCTGCGTCATCGGCCGGTTCCGGCCGCCGTGGTGGAGCCACCACGATGAAGGGAGGAGGAAAGGACCCAGCCCTGCCAGCGGATGAGCGTGACGAGGGACTGGGCCTGGATGGGTCGTTCCGGATGCATGGACTCAGTCGTCGACCCGCTCGACGTAGAGCACCCGGGGCTGGTCGCCGGGACGATCGACGTTGGACCGGTCCACCAGCATGACGTATCGGGTGTCCTCGATCACGTTCTCGCGGTCCGAGGCATCCCAGCGACCGGTGGCCGCGTTCTGCGTGAACGATCGGATGCGGATGTAGACCGTGAAGACATCGCTGCGCGTGGTGACCAGGTTCGCGATGCCCGAGAGCAGCATGTTCGTCTCCTCGGGATCGCCGAAGCTGGTGTCGGCCTCGGCCAGCGCCGTCTCGTTGACGTTGGTCGGGAACATGTAGCCGGGCTGCCCCTGCTGCACGGTGTCCGGCTCGAAGTCGTACTGCAGCGTGATCGGGATGCGATCGGTCGAGAGCTTGGCATCCAGGAAAGCCGTGGCTCCGGGGCCCGCCGACGAGTCCCAACCGAGGCTGCCGGCAGGATTGTTGGCATCGAGCAGGTACGGATCGCGCCCGGCGTACCGCATCGACCAGCTGCGCGAGTACGACGTGGGAGGCGCACCGTTGGGTACGAGCCCGGCCTCACGACGAAGCAGCGCCAGCTCGCCCAGCGACATGATCCCCTGGCCGCGCCGCATGCCGGCGTGGAAGCCGTACGCGGGGGCCTGGTAGTTCGCATCCTCCAGCCCGCGGTCGCCGTACTCGGCGAACGGTGAGTTGAACGGCTGGTTCAGCGGCGCCGCCATCGGCCGGGCCTCGCGGTAGGTCGCGATCGCTTCCGGCACGCGCACGCGCGGGCCGTTGGTCGACACGTTCTCAGCGAGGCCGAACGGGAACCCCCCGGCCAGCGGTCCATAGATGTCCAACAGCGCATCGGACTCGTTGCCGAGCGCCGAAGGATTCACGCCGCCCAACACCCCGCGCGGGTGCTGGTCATTGAACGCCAAGGCGCCCATGTGCGGCAGCGAACGCATGACCTCGACGGGCGCCGTGTTGATGTTGATCAGGCCAGGCGTCAGGCGACCGCTGTAGCCGTTGGCCAGGCGCGGCGAGCGGTCCTCGGCGAACACGGCGTTCTGG
>JBEGNG010000292.1:0-2853 GCA_041182645.1 Planctomycetota bacterium | reverse complement strand
GTGCCATCGCCGTCACTGTCGGTGTCGGCAACGCCGCAACCGCACGCACCCGCCGCCGTCTTGTTCGGGTCGTTCGGGCAGCCGTCCTGTGCATCCGGGGTGCCATCGCCGTCGGTGTCCAGGTCAGGACGGACACGGACCGTCACGGTGGCGCTCGTCAGGGTTGTGTTGTTGCCGCTGTTACGGTCCTTCACGGTCAGGGTCCAGGTCCCCGCAGCAAGGCTGCTCGCGAACGCCGAGGCAAACGTCGAGCGGTTCCCGGTCAAGGCGGCGCTGGGAAAGTAGTCGGCGGATGTGAGGACCGTGCTGTTGCCAACATCCGATGCGGCAGTCCAGAAGCTGCGGCTGCTCCCGTCGATGAACCAGTAGGTCCCGTTGACGTTGGAACTGTCACCGGTGCCCGAGCCGCTCGTTGCACCGACCCGGCTGAAGACGGTGGCTTCCGTGCCATCAGGGGCCTTGAGGAACACCTCAACATCACCCACATTGTCATTGGCCAGACCAGTGAGCGTCACACCGACCCACTCCACACGGGAGCCGGTTGGCACGGCCGTCGATGCAATCGAGAAGGTCTTTGCCTGTCCGGTCGAACTGTTGTTGGGAATGCTCCAACTTGTGAGCGTCGAGGAGAACCGCATGCGCTCGACGCGCAGGTCGTTCATGTAGACCGTGTTGCCGCTGCCGGTGTTGGCCACCGTGATCCGCACCCCCGAGATCGATGCCGCGGATCCTGCGAGCGTCCCGGTCCGAGCGTAGGGGGTGCCCGCCGCGTTCAGGTCAAACGCGTAGCTCGAGCCGCCCCTGAGCGAGAGCGAAAGCAGCAACGCATCGTTGGTGGTCGAGACGCCGCTCGCCACCGTGCCTGACGAGTCGATCACCTGATAGCTGGACTGGCCGCCAACGTACTGGAAGGTCAGGGCGGTCGACGCACCGTTGAGATACTCCACCTTGAGCGAGGCGCCCGAGTTGATGGCACCATGTTCAAGACGAAGGCTGATCACCTCGCTGGGCACCGCAGCCGTGGTGAAGGTCCTTGATGCTGCGATCGATGTGTTGCTGGTGCCGTTGGCGGCAAGGCTCCACGCCGGATTGCCAATGGCAACGTTGGCCGTGGACGACGTCGTGACGCCGCTGGCCACCGAACCGGTGCTCGTGATCGACCAGCCGTCGGAGCTTGGGTTCGAACCGAGGTCCGCCATGGCGCTGAACCGGGTGCGCGCGGATCGGGGGAACGGTACGGCGGCGAAGAAGTCCGCAGAGTTCGAATCGGCATCGACGGCTCCGTCATCGCGACGGCGGATTGCGGTCGTATTCGAGGGCGCCGCCGCAACGGTTCCCTCGGCGCAGTTCGCACCCGAGCCGTACCCGACCTTGTCGACCAGCGTGGCGTTCAAGCTTGCGCAGGTGTTGGTCGTTCCGGACTGGGCAGCAGTCAGCAGGGCGATGTTCCCTGCGGTGGCCGACATGTCGATCGTGATGCCAGACGCATCTGCGTCGTACTCGGTTCCGGTCGTCCCTCGTGCACCGACCCGTACGAGGAGGTAACCCTTCGAACGGATCATCGTATTGGGAGGCAACACAAGTTGATTCTCGCCGAAACTTCCCGTGTTCGATGTGTAGGACAGCACCCAGTTGCCCACGTTCACGTCGCTCGCACCGCTGTTGTAGAGCTCGACGAAGTCTGCGTTGAAGGGCGCGCCGCTGTTGCCTCCCCCACCATAAACCTGGCTGATGCGCACATCGGAGGCAGCCGAGGCGGGGATCGCGATGGCCCCTGCGATCAGAAGGCGGACCATCCAGGAGCAAGCGATACCCCGCACGCCGCGAACGATCGCGACGAGCCACCGAGCAGGCAGCTGCAGGCATGGGATTCGGCTTGTCATGGACGGCCCAGCAACGACTCCTGAGACTGATAAACGCCGAGGCGGCACACACTCGGCGACCCGCATCTATAGCACGCTGCCTTGAAGGACCAAGACTCCACAAGTCAGATCGGGTGAGTTTCATCCAATTCTGGCAGAGCGATCACAGGCCTCCGAATGTTCCAGGAGTGAAAACTTGCACACGGGCAGCTGCCACGACTTGACCCAACCCAAACTGGTGACAGGCTCGGCTCGAAGAATGTACGTGTGTGCCATTCGGCCGTACTTGATCGGTTTGTGTTCGCAACCAGGAATCCCCTCATGCATCCGAAGACTCGTTGTTTCGCGGTGGCTTCGGCCACCCTCGCGATGGCTGCCGCCTCGGCCGCCACCGCCGCGTCGAATCTCAGCCTGACCGCGTCCGATGCCACCATCGGCGCCGGCCAGAAGCTCGTCGTCACCGTGGGCCTCAACGGCGATGCCGTCAACGGTGTCGCAGGCCAGTTCATCCTGAACTACGACACGAGCAAGCTGTCGCTCGATGCGTCGGGTGTCAGCGACCACTACTCGCTCGTCAGCGGCTCGGCGCTCGACCTTGAGCTCTACGAGAGCAACAACGCCCAGACCGGCGTGTACTCGCTCGCGCTCGGTACCTCGAGCGGCACGGGCAACGCCGAACTGTCGGGTGGCTTCGTCACCCTGACCTTCACTTGCCAGGTCGATTTCTGCGCCACGTCGAACCTGGTGACCTTCTCCTCGAGCGGCGGTTCCTCGAGCGGCCTGTCGAACGCGGCTGCTGCCTTCATCACGCTCAATGCTGCGACGAACCTTGGCTCCGTGACCCGCGACACCGTCGCCCCGTCACTCGTCGGCGTTCCCGCCGGCGTGTCCTACTGGGCCGACGCCAACGGCAGCAACGCCGCAGCCGTCTCGATCACCGCCCCCACCGGCAGCGATTCGTGCGACGGCAGCGTCGACGTGACGTATGCAC
>JBEGNG010000291.1:0-5227 GCA_041182645.1 Planctomycetota bacterium | reverse complement strand
GACGGCGGCGCTCCGCCAATGGGAGTCCAAGCGTGCCGGCGTCGATGATGCGGAACGGAAGCTGCTCGACCTGGCGCGCGCGCCGGGCGCCGGGGATGAACCGTGGATCGGGCTCGTCGAGTACGCCAGCGCACGGCTCGATGCCGCCCGTCGGGCCGGCATTTCCGCGGACGTCACGCGCTGGAGCGAGCTGCTCGACGGTTACCTCGCGCAAGGGGTCGCCGCGAATCCGGGTTCGCTCCGGCTCGCCATCGCCGTGACGCTGAAGGCGCTGTCGCTCGACCGCGAACTGCGTCGCGAGGCGGCCGATGCGCAGTCGCCGGCCGCCGCCGCCGCCATGCTCGAGCTGGCCGCGAAGTCGCCCGGGGACCTCGATGCACTCGATGTCGTCAACATCCTGAAGATCGCCCCGCTCTTCGGCGACGTCGAGCGGGACAAGGCCGTCGAGATCGCGCAGGACTGGATGGAGAAGCATCCGGGCGACCCGATGGTGACCTTCGAGACCGCGATCGTGCTGCAGGCATCGCCCGAGGCATCGGACCGTCAGGAGGCGATCGCGCTGTTCACGAAGGTCCGTGACCTGCAGGCCTTCCCACAGGGCCCTGCGGCGCTCGGCCAGGACGGCATGCGCGTGCGGGCCGCACAGGGCGTCTTCGACGCCGACTTCATCGAACTCATCGAGAGCGGCGATGCGGCCGTGCGCGAGCGGCAGGTGCCGAAGCTCGAAGCGTCGGTCCAGGCGATGCGCCGCGTGGCGGGCGCCGGCAACGACGAGGTGATCGCGCGGTGCGACGCGCTGGTCCAGTACGCGCGTGGGCAGTACGGCCCTGCGTTGCGGGGACTTGAGCGGATCGCCTCGTCCTCGGATTCGGACACGCTGGCCATGCTCGTGGCGATCGAGTGCGCGCTCCGTCGCGAGGAGCTCGGCGTGGCGCAGCAGCTCGCCACGCGGGCATCGGCGAAGTTCCCGCGCAACGCGCGGATCCTCGAGGGAGCGCTCCGGGTCACGAGCGCGACCGGACGCCGCAACGAGGCCCGAGCGCTCGCCGAGCGGCTCGAGCAGGTCGAGCCCGGCAACGCGTTGGCGGCCGAGGTGCTCGGGGCATCGCAGGACCCTGCCGGCATCAAGCCCGCGCAGGACGAACTCGAGGCTGCACTCCGGAAGGCCTTCCAGGACTCGAAGGGTGACCCGAAGGCCCTGCGCGACTCCGCGGTCGCGCTCATCGCCGCCAACCCCGCTGACGTGCGGCCGCGCCTGATGTGGGTCGAGGCCATCGCGCGCACCGGCGATCGCGAGGCGGCCCTGAAGGCCACCGAAGAGTCGCTCGCGCTGTTCCCGGACAACGACATCCTGAAGGCCCGCAAGCTCGACCTGTCGACGACGGATCCGGTCGAGCGCCTCCGCGTCGCGGCGGGCATGCGCCCGGGCACCGCGGCGGAACGCCTGGTGTTCGAGGCCTCCACGCTCCTGGCGAGCGAGGCCGCCTTCGAGCGCGCGGCATCCGGTGGTTCGGACCCGGCCGAGCGCGAGCGCATCACGCGCGATCTCGCGTCCATCCGTCGGGGCATCGACGAGACGCTGCCGAAGGCGCTCGCAGCGAGCCCGGGCAACGAGTCGCTCCTGATCCTGATGGCCGAACGCGGCGTCCGTCGCAAGGACCCGGCCATGATCGATGCTGCGGCCAAGGCGGCGGCCGGAGCGGGCGACCCGAAGATGGCATCGGTCGTGCAGGCCGTTGCGGCCCTCCGCATGGGTGATCCCGCACGCGTCGTCGAGCTGATCCGTGCCGATGCCGAGTCCCCGACCGCGGATGCGCTCCGGCTCCGTCTGCTGGGCGAGGCGTACCTCGCGCTCGGCGCGCCTGACAAGGCCGTCACCGTGCTCGGCCGCGCGTTCGAGCGCCAGCCCACCAATGCCGCCATCGGCCGCGTGTACGCCGACGCGCTCCTGGCGACCGGTGACGCCAAGCGTGCACTGGGCCTCCTGGCCGAGGCCGCGGCCGCGAACCCCGATGACGCCGAACTCCTCAACCAGTGGCTCGCCGCCGAGGCACGCATCGGTGACCGCGGGCGTGCGCTGATCGAGCGACGCATCCGCCTGCGCAAGGCGCCGGATGACCTGGTCAACATGCGGAGCCTCGCGGCACTGCTGCTCGAGATGTCGCCCGACCAGACGAACATCCTCGACGAGCAGTTCCGCCCGCGCTTCGCGCAGGGCCAGTGGGACGGCATGCAGGTCGCCACCCGCGAGGACGTGATCCGCCGTGCACGGGAATCGAACGTGCAGGAAGCCAAGGCGCTGCTGCAGGCGGTCCGCACCGCCGACCCGAACGACCTCGATGCGGTGAGCGTCGAGATGCAGGGGCTCGCGGCGCGGAGGCCGTGCTGGCCGGCGCCGCGACGACGGTCACGCGCAACCGTCCGCTGCTGTTCCTGATGCAGGCCGATTTCCTGTACCGGATCAGCAAGCCCGAGCAGGCCGACAAGGCGCTCGATCGTGCGCTGGAGGAAGCCAAGAACGATCCGGTGACCGTGCGTGCCGTGGCCCGGCTCCGTGCGTCGCGGGGCGAGATCGAGGCTGCGCTCAAGGCCGTCGAGCCGCTGCTGGCGCAGCAACCGACCAACGACGACCTCCGCGAGGCGGCGCGCTGGAACCTCGTCATCCGCCAGCCGGATGCGGCCAAGGCGCTCCTCGCGCGCATCAAGGACGGCGACGACCGGCGCGAGCAGTTCGCCACCAAGCTCGTGCTCGGCATGGCCGCGCTGCAGGACGTGATCTCGCGGCAGGAAGCCGGTGACCGCGCCGGCATGGATGCGGGCTTCGCCGTGGTGCAGCGGGTGCTCGGCGAGGCGGCGCAGCTCGATCCGCGCTCGCCGCTGCCGCACGTCTCGCTCGCCGAGATCTCGATGCAGATGTTCCGCCGCACGGGTGACCGGGCGTTCCTCGACACGTGCCTGAAGGCGCTCGAGCCGGCGCAGGCGCTCGACCAGCTCAGCGCATCGATCGCCCGGCTCCGCTGGATGGCGCTCGAGGCCAAGGGCGACAAGGAAGGCGCGGTGCGTGAGGCACGACGCATCCTGACCGCACTTCCGAAGGATGCGAACGTGCGCATGGATCTGGTGAACCTCTACCTGCGCATCGGTGATCCGGCGTCCGCCCGGACGGTGCTCGAGGAGGCCGTCCAGCAGTCCGCCCTGAACGCGGTCTGGCTGCGCCGGCTCGCGCAGATCCAGTCCGAGGCCCGTCAGTGGACCGAGGCTGGACAGAGCTACGAACGTGCCTTCGCCTCCGACCGCGCGATCGGCTCGCTCGAACTCGCCGCCGGCATGTACCTCAGCAAGGACCCGCCGGACCTCAGGAGCCTGAGCGGGCTCATCCGTGCCTATCCCGACCAGGTGCGCCAGTCGATGTACCTGCAGAGCGCCCGGTCCGCGGGTGAGTGCCTCAGCGGCGCACGTGAGGCCGGACTGGTCAACCTGCGGAGCATCTACCAGGCCAACCGCGCCGCCGGTGCCGCCCGCCAACCGTTGCAGGGCTGGTTCGACATCCTGCCGCTGGTCTTCAAGGTGTCGGCGTCGAAGTCCGAGCTCGAGGCGTACGACGCCTTCGTGCGCCAGGTCGCCGACATGAATGATCCCGAGACCCTGAGGCAACTCGCCAACGCCTGGACGCTCCTGCGCAATGCGCCGCCGGAGGTCCTCGCCAAGGCCAAGGAGTACGGCCAACTGGCGCTCGCCGCCGCCGGCACCGAGCCGGTGCCGCTGGCGATGGGCCACATGACCCTCGGCAACGTGCTGTACCGAGCGGGCGACTGCAAGGGAGCCACCGAGGAGTTCGCCAAGGTGCTCGAGGCGTTCCCCAACCAGTTCGATGCCATCAACAACCTCGCCTACGTCGAGGCGAGCTGCGGCGATGCCAAGCGGGCGCTCGAGTACGCACGCCGCGCGACGGCGCTCGATCCGACGAACGTGGACGGCATCGACACGCTCGGCCTGGCCCAGCTGAAGGCCGGCGACGCCGTGGGCGCCGAGACGACCCTGCTCCGGGGCCTCGAGCTGCGCCAGACGCCGACCCTTCTGCTGCACCTCGCGATGGCGCAGGATGCGCAGGGCCGCAAGGACGCCGCCCGGGCCTCGCTCGCCTCGGCGATGCTCATGGCCAAGGAACAACCGATGGCGGAGTCGGAGTCGGCTGCCGCCGCCGCACTGGAATCGACCCTGAAGTGAGTGAGGACCAACGACCATGACCAGGACACCATCCCGTTCCCCGGCCGACGCCCGACGCCCGGCCGCGCGCCCGACCGTCAACATCGATCCGGTCCGCGTGCTCCGCGAGCACTGGAAGGCGATCACGGCGGGCGGTGCCGTCGGTGCCGTGCTCGGCGTGGTCCTCAACTTCGGGATGGGTGCCGTCTATCCGATCTACTCGGGCGAGGCGGTGTTCGAGATCCGCAACCGCATCATCGAGGGCACCGACGCGGTGGGCCAGGACTACTCCCAGGAGGAGCAGGTCGTCCGCATCGCCAACACCGAGATCGGGTTCATGCTCTCCGATCGCGTGCTCGATGCCGTCATGGACACGCCGGCATTCCGGCAGACCACCTACGCACAGCAGTTCATCGAGAACGATGCACTCAACGAGACGGACTGCCTCCGAGCCCTGAAGTCGGACCTGTCGGCCTCGTTCGCGCGCAGCAGCCAGCTCTTCGTGCTGCGCATGAACTGGACCGTCCGCGAGGACATCGCCCCGATCCTCAACACGGTGGGCAGCACCTACATGACGCTGCGCGTGGAGGAGGAGAACAAGCGCATCACCTCCGGGACGGAGTCGATGCGCAACCGGGTCAAGGCGATCGAGACCGAGATCAGCAAGATCGACGACCAGATCCGCAAGGAACTGCGCGACGCCAAGATCCAGTCCTACGACGAGGATCCGCAGAAGGGCCAGCGTGCGCTCGAGGCCCTGCTCCTGCGCCGCGCCGAGGTGATCCAGCAGGTGCAGCTCACGCAGTCGCGCCTGGAGTCCGCGAAGGCCCGCCAGGGCGGCACCGGCATGGGCACCGAGGAGGAACTGCGCGAGGCCCGACGCGATGCTGCGGTCCAGGCGCTCCTGGTCGAGCGTGACCGGACGCAGGCGAACTACGACGCGGTGCGTGCCCGGTACAAGGAAGGCACCGCCCAGGAAAAGGAAGCGCGTGAGGGGCTCGAGAAGGTCGAGCAGCAGCTC
>JBEGNG010000290.1:0-2862 GCA_041182645.1 Planctomycetota bacterium | reverse complement strand
GGGCGATCTCGTCGGGTGCGGTCGAGGTCCACACGCACGACATCCGTGCGTGGGCGGACAACAAGCACCAGAAGGTGGACGACCGCCCGTTCGGCGGCGGCCCCGGCATGGTGCTCATGGCAGGGCCGGTGGCCGATGCCGTCGAAGCCGTGCAGGCGATGGATGCGCGCCCCGCGCGCCGCATCCTGCTCTCGCCCAGCGGCCGGCCGCTCACGCAGGCGCTCGTGGAGGAACTCGCTTCCTCGGCGCGCGTCATGCTCGTGTGCGGCCACTACGAGGGCATCGACCAGCGTGCGATCGACTCGCTCGGCCTCGAGGAAGTGAGCATCGGGGACTTCGTCGTCTCCGGCGGCGAACTCCCCGCGATGCTGCTCGTCGATGCGGTCGCGCGGCTCCAGCCCGGCGTCCTCGGCCACGAGGACAGCGCGGCCCAGGACAGCTTCTCGCTCCGCGATCCCCAGGGTCGTCCGCTCCTGGACTGCCCCCACTACACCCGTCCGCGCGAGTGGCGCGGGCAATCCGTTCCCCCCGTGCTGCTCGATGGTGACCATGCCGCAATCGCGGCCTGGCGTCTCGGGCAGCAGGTCGAGCGCACGCGCGAGCGTCGTCCCGACCTCCTTGAACCGCGACCCCTGGGACATGCGCCCATGTCGCCGAGCCACCACGGCCTGTGCACCCCGTGCCCATGCTGAACGGCCATCCGGGCCAATGTGCCCAAGGTTGAGATTCCATGAACCGCAGCAAGATCATCGAAGACGTCGTCGCCGGACAGGTCAAGCCCGAGGGCGCCATCCCCCAGCTCAAGGTGGGTGACACCCTCGACGTGCACTACAAGATCATCGAAGGCGACAAGGAGCGCGTGCAGGTCTTCCAGGGCGTGCTCATCGCCCAGAAGGGCCGTGGCATCAACAAGATGATCACCGTGCGCCGCATCGTCGCCAACGAAGGCGTCGAGCGCATCTTCCCGCTCAACTCGCCCCGCGTCGAGAAGGTCGAGGTGCTCCGCCGCGCCGAAGTGCGCCGCGCGAAGCTCTACTACCTGCGCGACCGCCAGGGCAAGAGCCGCCGCCTGCGCGAGGACCGCGAAGGTTCGAAGGCGAAGGCCTGATCCCGCGTCATGCGGATCAGGCTTGCCAAGAGCTTCTCGTTCGAGGCCGCCCACTTCCTCCCCTCCTTCCCGGAGGGGCACAAGTGCCGCCGCATGCACGGGCATTCGTTCCGCGTCGACATCGTCGTCGAAGGGCCGCTTGACCCCGCGCGCGGCTACCTCGTGGACTACGGCGACATCAAGCGCGCCGTCGCGCCGCTGCACGACGAGCTCGACCATCGGCTGCTGAACGACCTGCCCGGCCTCGCCAACCCCACCAGCGAGATGCTTGCGGTGTGGGTCTGGGACCGGCTGCATCCCGTCCTGCCCATGCTCGCCGAGGTCATCGTGCACGAGACGTGCACGAGCCGCTGCGAGTACCGCGGTCCGTCGGCATGACGGCGCCGATGCTCCGGGCCGACCGGATGCGCGCGGCATCCTGGCCTTCCACGGCAACGGGCCCCCTGACGCTCGACGGTGCCACGTGGGGCACATGGCTCGAGGGTGGCCTGCTGTCTGCGGGTCACTGGCCCGACCGTGCCCCGCGCGTGCTGACCTTCACCGGTTCGATGTCGGGTTCGTTGGACGAGGGCGACCTGCGCAATTGGATGCCTGCGGGGATCGAGGCGTGTCGTGCGGGCATCACGCAGGCACGGGCCCGGGCCTCGGAGGCCGGCCAGAAGCTGCTCATCGTGCCGCATGCGCTGCACCTGGTCAGCGACCTGCACTCCGCGCTGCGCTGCATGCGCGAACACCAGGGCATCGGCCTCGCACTCGCGCCGTGTTCACTGCTCACCGGCAGCATGCTCGGGCACGCCGCCGACCACCTGGCCCGCATCCTCGGCACGCTGGGCCCGATGGCCGACGCGATCATCCTGCACGGGCTCGAGCGCACGATCGACGCCGATGGCGAACCGTCGGTCCGCACCTGCCCGTGGGGTGCCGGCGCCATTGATGCGCGCCTGGTGGAATCGCTCCTGCCCGACGGTGTCCCGGTACTCGCGCTGACGGCGTGAGTCCCGGCCGACCGCGCCTGCACCCGCCGCGACGCCGGGCCGGGTCGGCCCGCGTCACTCCGACAGTTCGACCGTCCAGTACGCCTCGTCGAGGAAGGCCCTCCAGGACTGGTACCGGGGGCTGCCGAGCCTCAGCGCGATCGCCGGGTTGCGCTTGGGTTTCACCGGCACCTTGATCAACCGCATGCTCGCCTGCTGCGGCGTGCGCCCCCCCTTGCGTGCGTTGCACTTCACGCAGGCGCACACGAGGTTGGTCCAGCTGTTCTCGCCACCCTGCACGCGCGGGACCACATGGTCGAGCGTGAGTTCCTTCGTGCTGAAGTGCCGGCCGCAGTACTGGCACCGGCTGCCGTCGCGCGCGTAGATGTTGCGCCGGTTGAGCTTGACCTGCTCCTTCGGGAAGCGGTCGTACCCCAGGAGCCGGATGACCTTCGGCACCGCGATCACGATGCGTGTGGTGTGCACCCAGTCGTGCGCTTCATGCTCGTACCGACGCTGGTACTCGGCAGCCTGCGCCCAGCTGTCGAAGGAGTAGCCGACCCAGGAGCCGCCCTCGACCGAAATGACCTCGGCGGCCTCCTTCGCCAGCAGCGTGAATGCGCGGTAGGCATCGACCACCCGCACCGCTGCGTACAGCCGGTTGAGGACGAGGACCTTGGTATCCAGGACGCCAGCCTGAGAGCTCATTCTCGCGCACCTCCGGAGGCGATCCATGCCTCCGAACAGCATGCTACCGGACCTGGACGAGGCAAGCGCCGT
>JBEGNG010000289.1:0-2864 GCA_041182645.1 Planctomycetota bacterium | reverse complement strand
CGGCCTGGGCGCTCTCGCCGGTGGTGGTGTTCATCGGCGTGAACTCGAGTGCCGCGAGCGACGCGGGCTACGTCGTGTTGCCGCCCCTGGCCGCAGGGGTGTTCGCGCTGACCGGGCGCTCACCGCTGGTCGGGATCGCCGCGGCGACCTTTGGCGTGGCCGGGGGCTTCAGTGCCAACCTGATGGTCACGAGCCTCGATCCCTTGCTGTCGGGGCTCACCGAGTCGGCCGCGCGGCTGCTCGATCCGGCGGCGCGCGTGCTGCCCACGGCCAATTACCTCTTCATGATCGCGTCGACCTTCCTGCTGACCGGCATCGGCTGGTGGGTCACCGAGCGCATCGTCGCGCCGCGATTCGATCGCGCGGCGATCGATCGTCAGGTGAAGCAGGGCGGACTCGACGCGGGCGGGTTGGTGATGCAGCCGGGCGAGGTGCGTGGGTTGGTCGCCGCGCTCGCCGCGCTGCTTGCCGTGGGTGGCGTGTTCCTGTGGATGGCGCTCGCGGAAGGCGGCCCCCTCACCGGGCAGGTCGCGCACCACTCGACCGGTCGTCCGGTGCCGGCCTGGAGCGAAGCGCTCGTGCCGATGATCATGGTGCTCTTCCTCGTGCCGGGTGTCGCGTTCGGGCTCGTCAGCGGGGAGATCCGCAGCGACCGGTGCGTGGCCGACCGCATGGGGCAGTCGATGGCCGGCATGGGTACGTACCTGGTGCTCGCCTTCTTCGCTGGGCAGACGATCGCCTGGTTCAAGCAGTCGAACCTCTCGGTGCTGCTGGGTGTGGAGGGCGGCGAGCTGATCAAGGCGATGGGCTTCGGGCAGGGGCCGATGCTCGCCTCGATCGTGGTGGTGGTCGCCGTGCTGAACCTGCTCGTGTCGAGCGCCAGCGCCAAGTGGGCGTTCCTGGCGCCGATCCTGGTGCCCATGCTGGGCACGGCCGGCATGTCGCCGGACCTCGTGCAGGTGGCGTACCGCGTCGGTGACTCCTGCACGAACCCGATCGCGCCCATGAATGCGTACCTCGTGATCATCCTGGTCGCGATCCGGCGCTGGCAACCCGATGCCGGACTGGGCACGCTGATCGCGCTGCTCTTGCCGTACTGCATGTGGGCACTCGTGCTCTGGACGGCGTTCCTCGTGGTCTGGAACGCGATGGGCATCCCGCTTGGCACCTGACGCGCTCCAGGAGCCGCCGGCCGCGGTGCAGCCGTCGTCGTCGATGCAGGTGCCCGGCCTGCAACCAGAGGCCGAGCGGCCGCGCGTGATCGTGCCGGGATCGCCCGAGCTCGACCAACGGCTGCTCGACGAGCCGCTTCCCTGGCGGCGCCGGCTCAGCGAGCAGGGGATCGATGCGCTCGTGCTGGCGACGATGGATCTGTCGAAGGTTTCGGGTGGGATCGGCAGCCCGGCCATCGGTCAGGTGCTGATCGACTTCGCCGTGACGGCGAACCTGGATCGGCTGGGCGTGGTGCCGGGAGCAGAGGTCTTCGCGAGCCTGCAGTACTGGGATTGGTTCGGCGACTCGCCGCAGCAGGTCGGCGATTGGTGGGGGTGGGATGCGATCAATCCGGCGATCGGTCAGGAGATCTTCCAGCTCAGCGAACTGTGGTGGCAACAGACGATGGCCGATGGAGCCTTTGCCATCATGGTCGGCAAGATCGATGCCAACCGCATGTTCGCGACCGTGGGCTCGGCCGGTCCCTTCCTGAACACCGCCGATTCGATGCCGGCCACGATGCTCGTGTACATGCCCACGTATCCCAATCCGGCGATGGGCGCAGTCGTGTCGTGGAGCGGACTCGACGAGGACGGTTTGCGTGGGTGGAGCGCGCGGGCCGGCGTGTTCGATGGTTCGAATGCGGCGTACGACCCGGCCACCGGGCAGAACGGACCACGCACGGGCAATCGAGGCCCGGCCGGGATGTTCGATGGCCACTGGGGGCCGTACTGGATCGCCCAGGGTGGGCCATCGTGGACCGCGGGCGAACAGTCGTGGGCGGGTGCGCTGGCTGTGGGCGGTTGGTACCAGGATGGACAGTCGCTCCTGACCCAGGGCGATGACGGCTCGATCGGGAGTGACGCCGGCGGCCTGTACGCCACGCTCACGCACGCGCTCTACGCACCCGGTGAGCAGGGCGGACGCTGGGATGCGTTCGCGCAGTTCGGCTGGTCTGCGCCCGAGAGCGATGCGGCAGACCTGAGTCTGGCGATCGGTGGGATCTGCTCGGCGCCGCTGCCGGGCCGGCCCAACGACCAGTGGGGCGTCCTCGCCGGAGTCACGCAGTTCACCGATGACGCGTCGGTCTCCGTGAACCGCCTCGGGTCGACCGGGGGGCACGAGACCGTGCTCGAGGCCTTCTACCTGATTTCGCTGCCGTACGGCATCACGCTGCAGCCCGACCTGCAGTGGATCGGCACGCCGGGGGGCGGCGACGGGGCGACGGTCGACGATGCACTGATCGGAACGATCAGGATTCAAATCGCGTTTTGAGTTCGTGTGGATCGCCGCGCCCGAAGGCACACCCCGCGAACGGTCGCTTGACGCCGGGCTCAGCGTCGGGCGGCGCGCCGGGCCGTCCACACGGGGCCGTCGGGGAATCGGTGCGCCTCGAGCGAGGCCCGCTTCATCGTGATGCCGTAGCCGGGCGCGGTGGGCGGCATGTAGTGCCCGTTGCGCACCACGCAGGGGGCCTCGAAATGCTCGTGCAGGTGGTCGACCCACTCGGCGACGCGGCCTTCGTGCGAGCAGGCGATGCGGGCATGGTCGACCATGATGAGGTGGTTGACGTACTCGCACAGGCCGACCCCGCCGGCGTGCGGGCAGCAGGGGATGCCGAAGCGCCTGGCCAGGAGCATGACGGCGAGCAC
>JBEGNG010000288.1:0-2879 GCA_041182645.1 Planctomycetota bacterium | reverse complement strand
CGGAAGCGTGCGTGTGGGTCGATGGCGTGCCGCACGCGGGACTCGATCCCTACCACGACACGGCGCCGATCGCACCGCTGGTCTGGGGTGACCGGGGCCGTGGCCGCGCCGGCCAGCGCGTCGAGTTGTGGATCGAGGCCGCGTGCAATCTTCCGCTGGGAGCGACGACCTTCTGGTGGGACCAGCCCGAGCAGCGCGCGCGATGGCGCGAACGCAAACCCGGGCGGCTCGAGTGCGCCGAGCTCGTGACGCTCGATGAGCCCGTCTGGCAGTTCGCCGAGCGCTTCGACCTCCTGCGCCGGTGCCTGTGGCACGGCAACGCCGAGGATCCGCGCACGAACGACCTGCGTCGGGGGCTCGATGCGATCGTGCGCGCGGTTCCCGCGGCCGGGATCACGCGCGAGGCGGTGCTGGCCCAGGGCGCGGCGCTCGACGCGCTGCTGCGCGGGCTCCCGGACCCGATGCACGCCACGACCTGCGTGCCGATCGGCCATGCGCACATCGACACGGCCTGGCTCTGGCGGATCGACGAGAGCCGCCGCAAGTGCGTGCGCAGCTTCGCGACGGCCCTGCGCTCGATCGAACGCTTCCCGGGCTTCAACTTCCTCTGCAGCCAGGCGGTCCAGTACCGGATGGTGAAGGAGGAGAGCCCGCGGCTCTTCGCGCAGATCACCAAGGCGGTGAAGGCCGGCCGCTGGGAGCCCAACGGGGCGATGTGGGTCGAGCCCGATGCGACCTGCCCGAGCGGCGAGAGCTTCATCCGCCAGCTCGTGCACGGCATGGGATGGTGGCGCGAGCACTTCGGCGGTGCCGCGCCGCAGCGGTTCCTCTACCTGCCCGACACCTTCGGCTTTCCCGCGTGCCTGCCGCAGATCACGCGGCTCGCCGGGCTGGACACCTTCATCACCAACAAGATGATCTGGAGCGGCACCAACCGCTTCCCGCACGTGACCTTCCGCTGGCGCGGGCTCGACGGCACCGAGGTGCTGAGCCATTTCACGCCGGGCCACAACTACAACAGCGAATTCCTTCCCAACGATCTGGTGGCGGGCGCGCGCAACATCGAGCGCCAGGATCGGGGCCGCGTGCGCGCGTACCTGCAGCCGTACGGTTGGGGCGACGGCGGGGGCGGGCCGGATCCCTCGCAGATCGAGCGCGCGGCCAACGCGGCCCGCGCGCAGGGCCTTCCTGCGTGCGAGCCGATGCTGGCGCGTGACCTCTGCGGGGAACTGCATCGGCAGGCGCGGGCGAGCGAACGGCGCGGCGAGGCGCTGCCGGTCTGGGACGGCGAGCTCTACCTCGAGGCGCACCGCGGCACCTACACGAGCCAGCGTTGGATCAAGCAGGCCAACCGGAGGGCCGAGCGCCTGCTGCGCCAGGTCGAGATGCTGGCGGTCATCGCGCCGATGACACGGCCCGACGAACGCGCGCTCCTCGCGGAACTCGACGGGCTCTGGAAGACCGTCCTGCTCCATCAGTTCCACGACATCCTGCCGGGCTCGAGCATCAAGGCCGTGTACGACGACGCGCGCCTGGCCATGGGAGACGCGATCAAGCGGCTCACTGCCCTGCGTGACGAGGGGCTCGGTCGCGTGCGATCGCGCGTGCCTGCGGCGGGTGAGGTCATCTTCAATCCGGCGAGCACGGCCATCGAACTCGAGCCGGTCGAGCCGGCAGCGGGTGCCGAGGCACGCGTGCAGGAGATCCCCGAGTGCGGCGTGGCCACGGTGCGGCGCCCCGCCCGGCCGTCGGCGCGTGCGTCACGCTCAACGCTGGCGCTGGGCGACGACCGCGTCGAATTCGACGCCCAGGGCCGCGTGCTCCGGGTCGAGCGCGACGGTGCGTGGTGCGAGCCTGCGCAGGGGCGCGCACTCAACGAACTGGTGCTCTACGAGGATCGCCCGCGGCGCTGGGAAGCGTGGGACACCGATCGCGAGCACGCCGACAAGCCGACCCCGGTCACCGGCCGGCCCACGATCACCGCGAGCGTGCGGGACGGCGTCCCGGGTATGAGGGTCGAGCGGACCATCGGGCGGGGCAGCCGCATCGTGCAGGAGTATGCGCTGCGTCCGGGCGAGTCCTTCCTGCGCGTGCACACCAGGCTCGACTGGCGCGAGGAACGCACCATGCTCCGTGCGCTCTTCCCGCACGCGATCCGCGCGCGGGCCGTGCGCTTCGGGACGCAGTTCGGCTGGCTCGACCGGGACGCGCACGACAACACCAGCTGGCAGGCGGCGCAGTTCGAGGTCCCCGGCCACGACTGGATGCTCGTGCATGACGGGACGGGCGGCCTGGCGATCCTCGACGACGGGATCTTCGGCAAGAGCGGCAAGGACGGCGTGCTCGGACTGACGCTGGTGAAGAGCCCCAACTTCCCCGATCCAACCTGCGACCGCGGCGTGCACGAGTTCGGGTACGCCATCATGCCGGTCGGTGCCGATGCGGCGTCGGTGCCCATCCACGCGGAGTGGTTCAACAACCCGTCGATCGTCGTGTCGCGCGGCCGTGCCTCGGGGATCGAGGGCGGCATGCACCCGGTCGGCGTGCTCGCAGACGGGACCGGCCTGCTCGAGATCAGCGCGCTCAAGCCCGCCGCCGACGGCAGCGGCGACGTCGTGCTCCGTCTCGTCGACCATGCGGGATCGCCCCGGCAGGTGCTGGTGTCGCCCGCCATGCCGCATGCTGACGTGGTGCGCTGCGATCTCTTCGAGGCGCCGATCCCGCGCTCGCGACTCGTGCCCCGCGAGGGAGGCGATGGTTGGTGGCTCGCGATGCGGGCCTTCGAGATCGCCACCGTTCGGATCCGTCGGCGCATGCCCCGTTAGCATGGCCGCATGACGCTCGCGACCGTCGACTGGCTCATCGTCATCGGGTTCGTC
>JBEGNG010000287.1:0-2889 GCA_041182645.1 Planctomycetota bacterium | reverse complement strand
GGATCCATCACGCATGCTCCGCAGGCGACGGATCGACCTCGGTGGACATGGGAAAGGGCGCAGGCATGGCGGCACTCACCGCGGCTTCTGCATGGCAGCCCACGTGGCCGCGAGCATCATGCGTGACTCCTCGCCCGCACCCGTGGCCACGCTGGCCGCGAGCGTGGCGTCGAGCGCAGCCGCGTCGCACGACCCGTCGTGGGCATTCATCCAACGCTTGATGCTGGCCATGGCCCGAGGGCCCTTGGTGAGCAGACCGCGCGCCACCGTCAGCGCCCGGGCATCCAGCTGGTCGGGGTCGTCGACGACCTCATGCACCAGTCCGAGTGAGCGTGCCGCCACCGCATCGAGCGGTTCCGGTGCCAGCGCGACGGTGCGCGCACCGCCGCCGGTGTGGCCGCGAAGGGTGGGCAGGCTGATCGCCGGGCTCAACCCGATGCGGTGCACGGGGTACGCGAACCGCGCGGCAGGCGCGGCGAGCACCACGTCGCATGCCGTGACCAGCGCGCAGCCACCGGCCAGCGCCGGACCCTGCACCGCGGCGACCACGGGGCAGCCGATCGATCGCAGCGACCGGACGATGCCCGACAGCCGCTTGAGGTACAGGGCCATCGTGCCGGATGCCGCAACGCAGGCACCCAGGTCGAATCCGCTGCAGAACGCGCGGCCGCGCGCCGCCACGAGGATGCACGAGGCCTCGCTCCTGGCGGCGACCGCCGAGCCGGCGGCATCGATCGCCGCCTCGAGCGCATCGAACATGCCATGCCCGAGCGCATTGCGGCGCGCATCGTCGGCGAGCGTGATCCGGTGCAGTGCACCGCCATCGAGCACATCGTGGTCGAGGATCCGTTCCATGCCCGCATTGAACCCGAAGCGTGTTCGTCGCGCAGGTGCGCGGGTAGGCTCCGGCGATGCCCGAGCGCGAGGACGAGCCGATCCACGATCCGACCGACGCCCAGGCGCCGGTGGAGGCGGTCGAGGTCGAGAGCGCCGGCGAACCCAGCGCCGAGGACCGTCGCGTCGAGGAGCTGATGCAGCACTCGATCGATGTGCCCGAACTCGCCGATGCGGTCGAGGCCCAGGAACCCGCCGATGCCGCCGTCACGCTCGAGTCGCTGCCCGAGACCGAGGCGGTCGAGGTGCTCGCGGAGATGGACGTCGATGCCGCCGCGGAAGCACTGGCCTACATGCAGACGCCGCTCGCGGTGAGCATGCTGCAGGACCTGATCGACGACGAGCCGGCCCTCGCGGGGAAGTTCCTCGAGGAGATGGCACCCGACGATGCGACCGACCTGCTCCAGGCCCTGCCGGTGCGTGATCGCGAGCGGCTGCTCGCCAGCATGGCCTCGGGCGATGCGCGGCGGCTGCGCGAGTTGATGGTCTACGCCCCCGACACGGCCGGCGGCATGATGACCACGCAGCACTTCAGCGTGCGCGAGGCCATGACCGTCGCCGAGGCGACCGAGTCGATCCGACGCCACGATGGGGCCGAGATCCTGCAGCACGCGTTCGTCACCGACGCCAAGGGCCACCTCAAGGGCATCATCAGCCTGCGACGGCTGCTGGTCGCCAAGCCGAGCGACCGCATCGCCGAGATCTGCGAGCGCACGGTCGATGCGATCGCACCGGACATCGACCGCGAGGAGGTCGCGCGCGAGTTCGAGCGCTACCGCTACGCCGCGCTCCCGGTCGTCGATGCGCACCAGCGCCTGCTCGGCGTCGTGACCGTCGATGACGTGATCGACATCATCCGCGCGGAAGGCACCGAGGATGCCCAGCGCATGGTGGGTGCCGGCCGCGAGGAAGCCGTCACGTCCAGCGTCGGCGTGAAGTTCCGCGGCCGCTTCCCCTGGCTGATCGTGAACCTCTTCACCAGCAGCATCGGGGCGCTGGTCGTGCTGCGCTACCAAGGGCTGATCGCCGAACTCGCGGTGCTCGCCGCCATGATGCCGGTGGTCGCGAACCAATCGGGCAACGCGGGGCAGCAGAGCCTCGCGGTCACGCTGCGCGGCATCGTGCTCGACCAGATCCGTCCACGGCGGGCGCTGCCGCACATCATCCGCGAGACGAGCGTGGGCCTGGTCAACGGGCTGATCTGCGGCGTGCTCGTGGGCGGCATCGTGGCGGGCATCGAGCTGGCGCTCGGCCGTCCCTGGCAGATCGGCGTGGTGATCGCCGCCAGCATGACGTGCACGCTCATGATCGGATGCCTGACCGGCAGCACGCTGCCCCTGCTCATGAAGCGCATGGGCGCCGACCCGGCGACCGCCAGCACGATCTTCCTGACGATGGTGACCGACACGATGTCCTTCCTCGTCTTCCTCGGGCTGGCGAGCGCGTTCTCGCACCTGATCGGGGTGGGCTGACCGCACGGCCGACGTGGCCCCGATCGGCGGAGCCGACGCCGCGAACCGATAACCACCGCACGGAATTCCCCGGTAATTGCAGAGGGACGCGCACGCCCGTACCTTGGCGCGTCCGCTGTCCGAACGACCATCCGAAGGGATCCAGACATGGCCATCCGCGCTTCGCTGCTGCACCTCGCCGCCCTCTGCTCGAACCTCGCCTTGGTGGCGATCGCCCACGCGCAGGACACCGCTCCGGCCGCCGACCCTTCGGCTGGTGACGAAGCCGCCGGCACGATCATGGGCCTTCCCTATGACGATCCGATCATCCTGGCCGCCGGCATCGCGGTGGGTGCGATCGCCATCGCGATCATCGTCGGCGCGGTGCTCTGGATGCGTGGCGACAAGGACGACGCGGGCGAGGCAGGAGCAACGGCCGGCAAGCAGGCCTCGGCGAAGTCGAGCAAGCAGCCCGCCGGTGCGGCCGCCAAGCCAGGACCGCGCGGGCCGGCCGGTGCACGCCCTGCGACCATGCCGATGACGA
>JBEGNG010000286.1:0-3660 GCA_041182645.1 Planctomycetota bacterium | reverse complement strand
CTCACCCCGCAGGCGGCGCACCAGGTCCTGCGACTTCACGCCCCGCGATGCCTCGATCCGGCTCGCCAGCACCCGGTCGCTCGACATGATCCCGGACAGTCGAACGCTCGGCGTCGGGGGATCACGCTCCGCCAGCTCGCGGAGCACCTCGAGGTTCACCTCCCGAACGTCGATCGGCGTGACGCCAGCCAGGAGTTCGTACAGCAGCACGCCCAGCGAATAGATGTCGCTGCGCGTGTCGATGTCGCTCGAGCCGGGATTCGCCTGCTCGGGACTCATGTACGCCGGCCGGTCACCCAGCCGTGGGCCCATCGCCTTGGCCAGGCCGAAGTCGATCACCTTCAGCTTGGGCTCCTCGCCCTCGAGCTGGAAGGCCAGGATGTTGCGCGGCGTGATGTCCCGGTGCACGATCCCCTTCAGGTGCGCATGCTGGATCGCCTCGCAGGCCTGCTCGAACAATCTGAGGCGGTCCGCGATGCCCAGCTTCTGGCGATCGCAGAACTCCGTGATCGGTCGCCCCTTCACGAACTCCATCGCGAAGTACGGGCGCCCGGCCGGCGTGACGCCACCGTCCAGGACCTTGGCGATACCGGGGTGATTCATCACCGCAAGTGCCTGGCGCTCCCGCTCAAAGCGCGCGAGGACTTCCTTCGTGTCCTGGCCGGCCTTGATCAGCTTCAGGGCCACACGCTGCACGAACGGCTCGCGGCGTTCGGCCAGCCACACCGAACCTTGGCCGCCCACGCCGATCAGTTCCAGCAGCCGGTACGGACCGATCTGGTCGCCGACGCGCTCAAGCGGACCATCGGCATCGGGCTCGGGCTTGGGCCAGCCCGCCGGATCATCCGGCGTTGGACCGATCACCGTCGGGTCTTCCGGGGTCATCGCCACAGCCTACCCCGACTCGGTCAAGGATCAGGGTGGGATCTTCACGCGTGCCAATCGGTCGCCTGGTGCACCTGCGCCGCGACGGCTTCGACCTGGTCGGCGCTGCCGACGATGATCGGCGTGCGCTGGTGCAGCCGCTGCGGGTGCAGCCCGAGCGTGGGCAGGCCGCTCGAGATCGCCTTGCCGCCGGCCTGCTCGATGATGAAGGCCATCGGATTCGCCTCGTAGAGCAGCCGCAGCTTGCCATCAGGGTGCTTCTCGGTGGGCGGATACAGGAACACGCCGCCCGACATCAGGATGCGGTGCACATCGGCGACGAACGCGCCGATGTAGCGGCTGCTGTAGCCCTGACCATGCGCCCACGACAGGTAGCGCTGGTAGCCCTTGGGGAAACTCTCCGTGTAGGCCTCGTTCAGGGAATAGGTGCGGTTGCCCGACGGGATCCGCAGCCCCTGCTTGACGAGCAGGAACGATCCCATGAAGGGATCGAGCTCGAAGAGATCGACGCCGTTGCCGGTGCTGATCACGAACGCGGTGCTCGGCCCGTAGAGGATGTACCCGGCAGCCACCTGCTTCATGCCCGGCTGGCAGATCGTGGCCTCGGCCCCCTCGATCGACGCATCGTTGCGCAGGATCGAGAAGATCGTGCCCACCGGGCCGCACACATCGAGGTTGCTCGAACCATCGAGCGGATCGAAGAGCACGCAGTACTTGCCGCCGTCCTTGCCCGTGCGCAGGATCGTGGGCTCCTCGTCCTCCTCGCTCGCGACGACCGCGATGCTCGCACGCGTGCCGAGGCAGCGCAGGATCGTCTCGTTCGCGATCACATCCATGCGGATCTGCTCCTCGCCCTGCACGTTCTGCTCGCCGAAGTCGCCGAGCACGCCCTCGAGGCGCGCGCGGCGCACCTTGTGGGCGATGGCCTTGCCGGCGAGCGAGATCGCACTCACGATCCAGGAGAAGTCGCCCGATGCACCCGGGTGCCGCGCCTCTTCCTGGAGGATGTGGCTCTGCAGGCTGACGAGGTTTCCGGTGTCGACGTTCGATCGCATGCGCATGGCTCCCGGCGGCGCGACCGTGCGCCGCATGGTGCGTATGATGGCAACTTCCCCCGAACCCGGAGAACCGAACCCATGCAGCAGCCCGTGATCCTCGCCGCCAAGCGCACCCCCGTCGGGAAGTTCGGCGGCTCGCTCGCCCGCACCAGCGCCCCCGACCTGGGCGCCATCGCCATCAAGGCCGTCCTCGAGCAGGTGCCGGCCGCGCGCGAGCACGTGGACGAGTGCATCATGGGCTGCGTGCTGCAGGCCGGCCTGGGCCAGAACCCGGCGCGCCAGGCCGGGCTCAAGGCGGGCCTGCCCCACACCCTCAGCGCCGTGACCGTGAACAAGGTCTGCGGCAGCGGCCTGCAGGCGGTCATGCAGGCGGCCACCGGCATCCGCGCCGGCGTGAACAAGGTCGTCGTCGCCGGCGGCATGGAGAACATGGACATGGCCCCGCACTTCGCGCACGTGCGCGCGGGCGCCAAGTTCGGCAAGGTCGAGATGCAGGACCACATGGAGTACGACGGCCTGCGCTGCGCCTTCGAGTGCTGGGGCATGGGCTTCGCCGCCGAGCACATCGCGGCCACGCGCTCGGTCACCCGCGCCGAACAGGACCGCTTCAGCGCGCAGAGCCACCAGCGCGCCGCCCGCGCCACCGCCGAGGGCTGGTTCAAGCAGGAGATCGTCGAGATCACGCCCGAGATGATCAAGGCAAAGGCCGGGCTCTCGGCCGATGAGGGAATCCGCGGCGACTCGACCGCCGAGGGCCTGGCCAAGCTCCGCCCGGCGTTCAAGCCCGATGGCAGCGTGACCGCCGCCAACGCCAGCCAGATCAGCGACGGCGCCGCGGCCGTGCTCGTGGCCAGCGAGGATGCCGCCAAGGCCATGGGCGCCAAGCCGCTCGCGCGCATCGTGGGCTGGAACACCGCGGGCGTCGAGCCCAAGGAGCTCTTCTTCGCCCCGAAGATCGGCATCGAGCAGCTGCTCAAGGATCACTCGCTCTCGGTCAAGGACATCGATCTCTTCGAGATCAACGAAGCCTTCGCGGCGCAGGTCCTGGCCGACATCACCCCGCTGGGGATCAGGCGCGTGCTCTGCACGCTCGTGCACCAGCTGCAGCGCACCGGTGGGCGCCGCGGCATCTGCAGCCTGTGCCTGGGCGGCGGCAACGCCGTGAGCATGCTGATCGAGATGTGCTGATGCATCGTGCAGGCGTGCGTCCGGTCGCTCCGTGGTCGCCGGGTGCGCGTGCGTCGGCGGGCATGATCCCGGCCGTCGTGGTGGCATCGGTGTGCATGCTCGGTGCGTGCTCGGACCGGCCGGATCCTGAGCAGCCTGCGGCAACGCAGGCCGCGCCGGATGCGGGTGCAGCGGCCCGCGCGACCGATCCAGCCGCAACCGGAGAGCCGACGCCCTTCGTGAAGGACCAGACCTGGCCCGAGTGGGCCCGATGGCCGCGCACGCTCGAGGGCATCACGCTCTACCACCCGTCCATCGAGGAGTGGCGCGGCGAGCAGCTCTTCACGCGCTCGGCGATCCAGGCCGATGACGGGCTCACGGGACTCGTGACCATCCAATGGTCGCTTGCCTTCGACGGACGCACCGTCGTGCTCTCGAAGCCGGTCATCGCCACCTGTGCCTGGGATGGCGACCCGGCGAAGGTCGCCGCCGCACGCGCGTCGCTCGACGGCGGGCTGGCGGGCTGCACCTGGTCCTTCCCGATCGAGGC
>JBEGNG010000285.1:0-2908 GCA_041182645.1 Planctomycetota bacterium | reverse complement strand
TTGTTCGCCGGTGCACCCTGGACCTGCGCCGCGGCCGGCGCCGGATCCTGGAAGGGGCCCTTGCCGGTGCCCTGTGGGTCGACCGCCGCGGGCGGCGCGGCCGGCTCGGCGGTTTGGGGCGGAGCGGGCTGCGCAGGTGCCGACGGCGCGGCTGGCGGCGGCACGAGCGGTGCTGAGGGGAGTTCGCTGCCGTCGGGCGCAAGCCGCGTGGGCATGCTCGGTTCTGGTGGCGCGATCGTGGGATTGCCCGCCTCGTCGTACGCGGCCTCGATGGGACCCTGCACGCGCACGGCAAGCACGTTGCGCGTGCCGTCGGGCTTGAAGTCCCGCATCAGGCCCTCGGGATCGGGGAAGAACTGGATCCGCACGCCATCGAGCCGCATCGACTCGGCGCTCGATTCCATGAGCGGCTTGACCGACGCCTTGTTCGACTCGCGGATGTCGATCGCGCCCATGGTCTGCGTGTTGACCTGCGCGAGCCGGCCGGTGCTCGGGTCATCCTTCGCCAGCGCATCCTCGCGCAGCGCGAGCCAGATCAGGTAGTCCATGACCTGCACCGGGCCCTGGTTGCGCACACGCACGCGCTGCGCGTAGGTCGAGTCGGCGACCACCTTGCTGCGGGTCCATTCGATGCCCCACGCCCGCGTGAGCGGGCCGAGGTCGCTCGACTTGTCGCCCGAGCCGCCGCTGAAGCGGTCCTGCGACGGCTGCGCCTCGCAGTGCGGATCGAGGAACGCCAGGATGCGGCCACCCTTCAGGGCGTAGTCGTCGATCGAGCGCAGCATGCCGGTCGAGAGTTCGCGCGGGTGCACGATGACCAGCGCATCGAGCCCATCGGGCAGGGCCGGATCGGTCGTCGCGATGTCCTTGACCTGGTAGAGCTGCTTCAACTGCAGGTAGATCTGCCAAGGTTCCGCGGGCTGGCGCGGGTCGGCCGGATTGACCCCTCCGCCCGACAGCGGGAGCGACGAGAGCAGGCCGATCGTGGGCTTCTTGACCTTCCCGATCGACTGCACGAGCCGCATGACGTCGTACTCGAGGAAGGGCTCCTTGTTGGGATCGAGGAACGGCATGGCCTCGGCCTGGTCGACCGAGTTCTTCGCCACCAGGCCGAGCATGAGCTCCTTGCCCGAGCCATCGAGCCGAAGCGGCGCGATGCCGGCCGCGCGGGCCTCGTCCTGCGCCTCGCTGAACGGTGCCGGGTCGATCACGCGCAGCGTGATGCGCCCCTTGCTCGCCTGCGCCACTTCCTGCAGGAACTCGCGCACGCGGTTCGCGTACGACTGGATCTGCGGCATGCCCTGTGCGGCCTCGGCCGAGTAGTAGAAGTCGAGCTTCACCGGCTCGTCCAGCCGCTGCACCAGCGGTGCCACGGCAGGGGAGAGCGAGTACAGGCGATCCTCGGTCAGGTCCAGGCGGATGCCGCGGACCGCGTAGGTGCTGGCCACGGCGAAGGCGCAGAGCGCCACCGTCACGCCGGCGAAGGCCCCGATGATCCCGATCGTTCGTGCGTTGGTCATGGCTCAGTCCGCCTTCTTCCACTCGATGAGCAGGATGTTCAGCCAGAGGAACGCGGCCACCACGGCCGCGAAGAAGAGCACGTCGCGCAGGTCGATGACCCCGCGCTCCATCGGCTCGAAGTGCGTCAGCAGGCTCACGCTGGCCACGGCCTCGGCCACCGCAGGACTGGCCCATCCGCCCAGGAAGTCCAGCACGACGGGGTACCCGGCCATGAGCAGCAGGAAGCAGACGACCGCACAGAGCACGAACGCCACCACCTGGTTCTTGGTGACCGCGCTCAGCGCGCTGCCGATCGCGAGGAAGGCCCCAGCCATCAACGCGCTGCCCACGTAGCCCGCGATGATCGCGCCACGGTCGGGCTCGCCCAGGTACTCGACGGTGAACCAGATCGGCACGGTCAGCGCCAGCGCCACGCAGGCGAACGCCCAGGCCGCCAGCCACTTGCCCACGACGAGGTCGCGGATCGAGATCGGCAGCGTCGTCACCAGCTCGATCGTGCCGATGCGTCGTTCCTCGGCCCACAGCCGCATGCTGATCGCCGGCACGAGGAACAGGAACAGCCATGGGTTGAAGTCGAAGAACGGCCGCAGGTCGGCCTGGCCGCGCTCGTAGAGCTGGCCCACGTTGAAGGTGAAGATCCCGGTCAGGAAGAGGAACATCACCAGGAAGACCGCGGCGAGCGGCGTGTTGAAGTACGCGGCGAACTCGCGGCGCACGATCGGTGCAAGGCGGCTCATCGGCGGGACTCCGTGTCGGCGGTGGTCAGGGTGCGGAAGACATGGTCGAGGCGGTTGCGGGCGACCGAGGCCGGCGCCTTGGCATCGAGTGCGCTGGGCGTGCCGTCGAACACGATCGTGCCGCGGTTGATGATGACCGCGCGCGTGCACACGGCCTCGACTTCCTCGAGGATGTGCGTGCTCAGCACGATCGCCTTGTCCTTGGCCATGGTGCGGATCAGTTCGCGCACCTGGTGCTTCTGGTTCGGGTCAAGGCCGTCGGTCGGCTCGTCCATGATGAGCACCGGCGGGTCATGCAGGATCGCCTGCGCCAGGCCCACGCGCCGCTTGAAGCCCTTGGAGAGCGTCTCGATCGGCTGGTGGTAGACGCCCTGCAGGTTCGTGCGCTCGACCGCGGCGTCGACCCGCCGGGCGCGCTCCGCGCCGCCGAAGCCGCGCACGGCACCGATGAAGCCCAGGAACTCGGCCACGGTCATGTCCGGGTAGCAGGGAGCGCCCTCGGGCAGGTAGCCCAGGTGCTCCTTCGCCCGCAGCGGTTGCTCCAGCATGTCCGTGCCGCAGATGCTCACGCTCCCGGCGGTCGGCGCCAGGAATCCCGTGATCATCCTCATGGTCGTGCTCTTGCCGGCCCCGTTGGGACCGAGGAACCC
>JBEGNG010000284.1:0-3886 GCA_041182645.1 Planctomycetota bacterium | reverse complement strand
CGTCGAGCGCGACCTTGCCGCCCTTGCGCGTCGGGCCATGCAGGCCGTCGTGGTCGATGACGGCGTGTCCGTCGATCTCAAGCGTGCTGCCGTCGTCGCTCTCGAGCGTGAAGGCGTGGATGCCGGCGTGATCGCAGTGCACGAAGCCGTCCAGCCGAAGCGCGAAGCCATCGGCCGGCCGACCTGCGGGCAGGCCGATGCCGGCCATGGTCCCGTGCGAGAGGCCCGCGGCGGGCCATGGTTCCTGGCGCGGCACGCGCTCGAAGCGACCCGGCCTGATCGTCCAGGCCACGCCGGGCTCCGGCGGCACGTCGTCGCTGCCGGGGATCCAGCTGGCCTGCCGGAAGATCGCATCGAAAGGTGCACCCACGGCGATGCCGTCGACGAAGGCCTGCGCGCGCACCTGCGTCGTGCGCTGGATGGTGATGGGCACCGTGTACCGCGGCGATGCGGCGGTGGGTGCGGTCGCATCGAGCGTGACGTGGATCGCTCCGGCAGCCGGCGGTTGGAACGCCACCTCGGTCTCATGCAGGAAGAGATCGTCGCCGGCGATGAGTTCAGGCGTGCCGACGAGCGCCGGGGTCCCATCCCAGGTCATGCGCACCACGGGTGCGATCGGGTCGAGCGCGCCCTCGGCGATCGTCAGCGTGAGCACGGGACCCTGCACCGAAGCATCCACCGCCACGCCCGGCGCACCCATCAGCTCCACACGCGCAGGTCGCGAGGCGATCCCCTCGATGCGCAGCGTGCGGTCCGGCGGCAGCTCGAAGACCGCCGCGTGGATCGTCCGGCCGTCGGCACCCTGCGTGAGCCGGCCCCACGACGGTCGCGGCAGCGCGACGGGGCCGCAGCCGTGGATCGCGCCGCCGTGCACGTCCATCCACGCAGCCAGCGCATCGAGCCGCTCGGTCGTCGGTGCGTCGAACGAGCCATCGCCCATCGGCCCGACGTTGAGCAGGAAGTTGCCGCCCTTGCTCACGATGTCGACGGCATTGCGGATGAGCTCCGACGACGGCTTCCAGCGATGGTCGTGCACCACGTGGCCCCAGGTGCCGTTCATGGTCATGCAGGTTTCCCACGGACGCGTCGGGAGGTCGGCGTCCGGGATCCTGTTCTCGGGGGTCACGTAGTCGCCGGGGACCGACCATCGGTCATTCACGAGGATGCCCGGCTGCGCGATCCGGACCGCATCGATGAGTTCCTGCGCGCGCCACTCGGCGGCACCGTGCTCCCAGTCCCCGTCGCCCCAGAGGATCGCGATGGGCCCGAAGCGTCCGTCGGTGAGTTCGCGCACCTGCGCATGCATGCGGTCGACGAAGCGTGCCATCGACGCCGCATCGGTGGGCCGCGTGTCCCACTCGCGACGCGGCAGGTAGTCCGGGTCGCTCCAGTCCATCAGGCTGAAGTAGAGGCCCAGGCGTACGCCGTGGCGGGCGCACGCATCCGCGAGTTCGCGCAGCGGATCCCGACCCGCCTTGCCGAAGGGCGTTCCTGCGAGGTCGCGGTCGGTCGTCGCGCTGTCCCAGAGCAGGAAGCCGTCGTGGTGCTTCGTCGTCACGACGATCGAGCCCATGCCGGCACGCTTCGCCGCACGCACCCAGGCATCGGCGTCGAACCGCTGCGGATCGAAGCGCGGCATGAGCGTGGACGCGTACACCGCAGGATCGACCTTGATCTTGTTCAGCAGCCACTCGCCCCAGCCCGGGATGTCGCGACCGTCCCATTGGCCTGCCGCCACGCTGTAGAGCCCCCAGTGCACGAACATGCCCAGCCGTGCCTCGCGCCACCAGGACAGGTCCGCCGCCGTGGTGGGCGCGGGGGCATCCATCATCCGGCCCGCGTCACCGGCACGGTCCTGCGCGGAGGGCGGCGTCGTTGCCGCGTCGTTGGACGGCGGCACGGCCACGGCGACGGACAGCAGGGCTGCAAGCATGAGGGCACTCTACGGCGCGCCATCCGAGGATCATGCAACCACCTGATCGCCGGCGTGGACATCGTTCCCGGTTCGGCTAGCCTCCGCGTCCCATGGCCACCACCGAGATCGTCCTGAACGGCACGCCCATCAAGCTCCAGCCGCAGCCGCGGCCGGTGTTCATGAGCCTCGCAGGCACCATCATCAAGGGCATGTACGAGGCACCCAACTTCGGCGCCATCGTCAGCGGCCTGCTCGCCGACGGGCTCGAGAAGCAGGTGGCGCACGACAACCCGCTGTTCCAGGCGGCGCTCTGGCTGATGCACGAGATGGGCGTGCGCGAGTTCCGGCTCGACGTCGAGGCCAAGCGGATGGAGGTCGACCGCCAGCTCACCCAGGAGGAGCGCGAGCGCGACACGAGCGATCCGTACACGAAGGGCAACATCGCCACGGGCCGTGCGGTGATCGCGTCGGTGGCGAACCTGCGCAACCGGACCTTCGCGCTCAACGGCACGGTGGTCCAGGTCCGCCTGCAGGAGAAGGCGCTGATGGAGGAACACGTGCAGGCCGTGGTCAAGAGCCGCGGCGTGAACGAGGACCTCTACTCGGCAGCCATGCGCGGGCTCGTCGGCCGCGTCATGGAAGGCTTGCCGGCCGAGGATCCGAAGGTCCAGTGCGCCATCCTCCTCCTCTCGGACCTCGGGGTCCGGGGCATGAGGATCAACAAGGACGGCGAGCGCGTCAACGTCTCGATCGAGGGCCTGAACGAGAACGATGCGATGGCCGCGGCCTTCCTGCAGGGCGCCGACACCGAGCAGATCCACCAGGCGCGCGACCGGATCCGCAACCTGCACCAGGCCCTGCTCAACCGCTCGCAGGCCGCGGCCGCGAAGGCCGGGGGAGCACCTCCGGCGGCTCCCGCGGAGCACCTCCGGCGGCTCCCGCGGCGTCCCAGGTCGTGTCGGCCGCGATCAAGCGGCGCCGGCGATAACGAGCGATGTCGCCCGAAAGGGCAGGCTTGCGTTCGCGCCTCCCGGGGTCGGTGCTAGGTTCTCCCGACCAGGAGTTCCCGTGCGCCACCAGCTTGCCACCATCATCGTGCTCTCGGCCAGCCCCGCAGCCCTCGCCCAGCAGTTCGTCCGCGAGACCACCGCTCGATTCCCGACGCAGTCGGAGTACACGAACCAGCTCTCCTTCTGCGACGTCGACCGTGACGGCGACCTCGACATCGCGTGGGCCAACGGCCAGGGGTACTCGTCGCTCGGTGCGCTGCTGAAGCCCCGGCTCTTCCTGAACGACGGCACCGGTCGGTTCAGCGACGTCACCGACGTGAACGTCGCCGGCATCACGGGGTGCTTCCGCGGCGTGGAGTTCGGTGACGTGGACCGCGACGGCGACTGGGACATGCTGCTCGCCCAGGACTATGCACGGCCCGCCCTGCTCCTGCTCAACGACGGCGCCGGCCGCTTCACCGCCGCGCCCGCCGGCCAGATGCCGGCGATCAACCTCGGTTCGAGCCGCGGGCAGTTCGGCGACATCGACAACGACGGCGATCTCGACATCGCCCTCTGCCACAGCGGCACCAACCGCTTCGGGGCCACCGCGAAGCCCAAGATCTACGTGAACGACGGCACCGGCAAGTTCACGGACAACACCGCGCTCACGCCGATCGGCAACGTGAGCGAGCAGATGGACATCCTGTTCCTCGACGTCGACCAGGATTTCGACCTCGACCTGCACGTGGGCACGCGCACGACCGGCACGCAGTCGAGCAGGCTCTGGCTCAACAACGGATCGGGCACCTACGTCAACCAGACGATGCCCACCGACAACAGCTGCTACTCGTACGACACCGGGGACTTCGACGGCGACGGTGACTTCGACCTGCTCGGCGTGAATGCCGGCACGAGCAACACCGAGCTGCTGCTGGCCAACGCGAACGGGCTCGGCACGAGCTGGACCAACGTGAGCTCG
>JBEGNG010000283.1:0-2920 GCA_041182645.1 Planctomycetota bacterium | reverse complement strand
GTTCCTGGTGGAGCTCTTCCCCACGCGGATCCGCTACACCTCGATGTCGCTCCCCTACCACATCGGCAACGGCGTCTTCGGTGGACTGACGCCGTACGTCGCGTCGCTGCTCGTCGAGCGCACGGGGAATCCGTACGCGGGTCTCGCGTATCCGATCACGATCGCGCTCGCCACGGTGGTCGTGGGCGTGCTGCTGGTGAAGGAACGCCGTGGGGTGTCGCTGGCAGCGGAGTGACGCGCGGCGGCGCCGGCGGTGTTCACGCGTACGAGTGCAGGCCCGTGATCACGAAGTTGATCACGATCCAGTTGAAGAGCATCACGGCGGCGCCGATGACCGCGAGGACGGCCGTCCAGAGCCCCTTGTCCTTCACGCGCCAGCGCACGTGGATGAGCAGCGCGAACACGATGAAGGTGTTGAGCGCGAAGACTTCCTTCGGGTCCCAGCCCCACGGGCGGCCCCAGGAGTGGTCGGCCCAGATCGCGCCCATGACGATGCCGGCCCAGAGCAGGATGAAGCTGAGTTCCATGAGCAGCAGCGTGACCCCGTCGAGGAGTTCACCCATGCCGCCCTTGCCCCCCGCCGATTGCGCATCGTCGCCGAAGCCCATGGCCCCACCGCCGGCCGAGACCACGGCCCCACCCGCGCCCCCGGCTGCAGCCGACCCGGTCCCACCCGCCATCACGATCGCCGCCGTGCCGCCCGCGCGCGCGTAGGTCGCGGGGCCGCCGCGCCACCGATAGAGCAGGTAGCCGCCGGCGCTGATCGCCGCCATGAAGATGAGCGCGTAGCTGAAGATGATCACGTTCGTGTGGATGTAGAGCCACACGTCGTGCAGCACCGGCATCATGTTGCTGATGTTCGGGTTGAGCTGCACCGGCAGGAAGTGCGCCGCCATGAGCGCGACCATGCTGCACGCCGACGCGGTGAGCGCGAACCAACCGCGCACCGGTCGCCGACGCAGCCAGAGTTCGAGCCCCGCGGCGCAGCACGCGCCGAACCAGCTTGCGGTCGTGACGGCCTCGAACATGTTGCTGTTGGGCCAGCGCTGGCTGATCCACCAGCGCAGCATGACCGCAGCCGTCTGCAGCAGGAACGCGATGCCGAACACCGCAAGCCCCCACGACAGCGCACGCGGCCAGCGGTACACGAGCCCGAGCAGCAGCAGGATGATCGCCGCCATGTAGACGAGCCACACGCGGGTCAGGTTGCCGTTGCGGAAGTACCAGGATTCCCAGCCCAGGCGCGCCGTGTCGGGATAGACCGCGGGATTGACCGCGTGCACGGATGCCGCCAGCGCTGCGACTGCCTTCGACGCGGCTGCGGCATCCTGCGCGGCCCATGCGTCGACCAGGTCCTTCCACGCCGAAGCGACGGCGCGCTGCAGGGCGATGTCGATGCCCGGCAGCGGCTTCTGATCGATGCCAGCCGCCTTCGCGCGCTCGGCGTCGACCGCGAGCATCATGACTTCGCCCAGGCTGTGCCAGCGCTGCTGCGCATCATCGGTCGCGGGCGGAATCACCAGCAGACGGGACAGCAGGTACTTGGGCTCGCGCACGCTCATCGCACCCTGGATCTGGCTGACCACCTTCTCGGTGCGGATCAGGTCCTGCTCCATCTGGCGCAGCGTGGCCATGACCTCGGGGCGCTGCAGCAGGGCCGGCGAGATCAAGCCATGCTTCAGGAACCCCGCCATGCGCTCCTCGGCCGCCTTGCGGGCATCGTCGCCCTTGCTCGAATCGATCACGGCTTCGGCGATCGGCACGCGCGCGGCCGCGCCCTTCACGAAGACGATGTCGGCATCCTCGTACGCCTCGGGCCGCAGCAGCAGGTCGAGGTAGGTGAACTCCGGGCTCTGCCCGTTGATGCGCCGCGGCCCGCTCACGAAGGACATCTGCGTGTTCGCGAAGCTGCCGAAACTCTTGAGCCGCCCCTCGGTCTGCACCGCGACCTCGCCCAGGGGCAGCAGGTCGACGGCCTCGTGGAAGGGTTTGGCCGCCTCGTCGGCGCGCGCGGGCACGGCGCACGCGAGCACCGCACACGCGACCGCCACCATGAGCGCCGTCGAGGCCCGCTGGCCGCCGGCGCGCACCTGCGCGGCGAGCGCCAGCGCAGCTTCGCGCTTGCGGCGCTTGATGATCGGCTTGACGTAGAAGGCGTAGGCCATGCCCACGACCGACAGGATGCATCCGAAGAGCTGGATCATGACGCCCTCTCGATTGGCGACCCCGAGCACGGTGTAGTTCAGGCCGCGGCTGGCGCGGTCACCCTCGAACCGCGCCTGGTCCGGCGGATCCCACTGCGCCTGGAAGAACCACCAGCCATCGTGCTCGACCGGCGCGTTCACGCTGCACGGCACGGGTTCGCTCCAGCCGGCGCCATCGTCGAACCGCAGCATGCTGGTGTAGTCGCGGATCGTCGAGGCCTCACCCGTGTAGCCGCCGATGTGCGTGGCCAGCAGGAAGTCATCGAGCGCCACGCTCGTGGGCATGGGCACGCGCACGCGCGAGAAGAGCACTTCGGCCTTGCGACCGCCGCCGAGATCGACCAGCGTGGGCTCGAACGGATGCCGCCGCAGGGCATCGGCCCGGCGATCGAAGACGTACGGGTGATAGTCGAGCCAGGTCGAGCCGCCCTGCGGTCCCGACACGAGCACGCGCGAGAAGAGCTCACGCGCATCGCGCTGGCGCTCCTCGGGCGGCACGATGAACGGCTTGGTCACTGCGACGGCGTTGGGCAGGTACTCGAGCAGGGTGATCGCGAGCCCCGACGGCAACGCGAAGGGCTTGCCGACCTCGATCGGCTGCGGTGCCCCGCGCATGGCCCCGATCGAGCTGGCCAGACGCAACTGGCCCGGCGCAGGTCCGATGAGCACGGTGAGCAACGCACCATCCTCGCCGGGCACGTAGGTCGTGGCGATCG
>JBEGNG010000282.1:0-5319 GCA_041182645.1 Planctomycetota bacterium | reverse complement strand
GTCACGATGCGGAGCTCGCCGCCCGGGACGAGTGCGGCGTGCATGTCGGCGAGGGACTGGTCCTGCACGACGCGGCGCTTGTGGTGGCGCGTCTTGGGCCAGGGATCGCTGAAGTACAGGTGGATCACCGAGCAGATGCCCGGCGGGCACCAGTGGCGGATGAACTCGACCGCGTTGGCGCGCATGAGCCGTGCGTTGGGGAGCTCGTGGCGGCGCAGGCGGTCGGCGGCGTAGCGGTAGAACTCGTTGGTCCACTCCATGCCGAGGAAGTTGGTCATGGGCTCGAGCGGCGCCTGCTGCAGCAGGAAGGTGCCCTTGCCCGAGCCGATCTCCAGTTCGAAGCGTCGTTCGGGATGGGCGAACCACCGCCGCGGATCCCATCGCCCTTGGTCGAAGGGCGGCAGGTCCTTCTGGTCCATGCCCCAGTCGCCCGGGTCGAGGTCGCGGCCGTGTCCGAGTCCGAAGCTCATGCCGCGAGTGTACGGACGGAGTCGTCCCGCACCCGTCAGGCCGTCGGTCGCGACCAGCCCGCGTCGGGATCCCGCTCGAGGACGACCGCGGCCATCCGGGCGCACCTGCGGCAGATGCGCGCGGCGTCGCGTGCCGGGCTCGTCCAGTGCGGCTCGGGGCGGTCCTCGAGGCACATGGTGCAGGGGCCTTGACCGGCATCGACGCGCGAGGGCTGCGGCGTGAGTTCGGCGTAGGCCACGGCGAGGCACGCATGGCAGATGCAGGAGCCGCGGTGCCCCTCGACCATCGGCCGCTCCTGGGTCCAGGCTGCTTCGCAGAAGTCGCAGAGCACGTCATCCATGCGCAGATCGGTGGGATTGGCGCCGGGGCGGTGCACGGGAGGAGCCTAGCGAACCACTATGCTCCCCGCGCGATGCGGCGCGGCATCTCACTCTCCAGCAGCGCGACGCTCCTCTTCGGCGCGGCGTCGGCCGTCATCCTTGCCGCGGCGCTCTGGGTGCCGTGGAACCGCTTCACGGTCACCGTCGCCGAGAGCCAGCGCGAGCTCGCGCGGCAGGTCGCCGAGACCTGGCTCGCCAACGGCTTCGCGCTCGGCAGCACGCAGGATGTCCCGATGGCGATGCGCCTGGTCGAGGGCGCCGCGATGGCGGCCGACGAGGCGTGGATCGCCGATGCCGCCGAGGCCTTCGAGCGCGATGGATCGGCGCGCGAGCGCTTCAGCTGGGCGACCGAGGATGGCCGGACCACCTACCGCTACGCGCGCGCCGTCCGCGAGGATGAGTGGCGTCGGGTGCTCGACCCGGCTCGCATCGACTTCTCGACCGCGGTGCGCAGCGACGAGGCCCTGCGTGCGGTCATCGTGATCGAGCGCAGCAGCCCGATCAGCGATGGACTGGTCGTCGCGAACCGGGTGATGGTCGTCGGGGTGGGGCTGGCAGCCGTCGCCGCGCTCGTCGCCGCATCGATGGCGATCCAGCGCCGCGTCTACGGGCCGCCGCTCGAACGCCTGCGCGAGACGGCCGAGCGTGCCGCCCGGGGGGACCTGTCGGCGCGGTCCGCGATCGAGACCGGCGACTCGATCGGCCGGCTTTCGGCGGCCCTCGACGCGATGCTCGGCGAGATGCAGCGCGCGCAGGCGCAGCTGCGCCAGCTCAACGAGGGGCTCGACCTCAAGGTCGTCGAGCTCAAGGAGGCCAACGTGGGCCTCTTCGAGAGCAACCGGCTCAAGAGCGAGTTCCTCGCCAACGTCAGCCACGAGCTGCGCACGCCGCTCAACTCGATCATCGGCTTCGCCGAGCTGCTCGACGAGATCGCGCGCAACGACCCCAACGCCGATCCCAAGCGCCGCCGCTACATCACGAACATCATGCAGAGCGGCCGCATGCTGCTCGACATGATCAACGAGCTGCTCGACATGGCCAAGATCGAGGCCGGCCGCATGGAGGTCACGGTGGCGCCCACCTCGGTCGCCGACGTCGTCGAGGGACTCCAGGCGCTCATGCGGCCGCAGGCGCTCGCGCGCAGGATCGAGGTCGAGACGCAGGTCGAGGAGGACCTTCCGGCGGTCGAGACCGACGGCGGCAAGGTGCGGCAGGTGCTCTACAACTTCCTCTCGAACGCGATCAAGTTCAGCCCCGAGGGGTCGACCGTGCGGGTCGTGGCGCAGTCGATCCGCACCGGGGACCGCGGGCCGTCGGTGCGGCTCAGCGTGATCGACCGGGGGCCCGGGATCCCGCCCGACATGCAGGAGTCGATCTTCGAGAAGTTCCGCCAGGTCGATGCGAGCCACACGCGCCGCCACAGCGGCACGGGCCTGGGGCTCTCGATCTGCAAGGAACTCGCGGGCCTGCTCGGCGGTTCGGTCTCGCTGCACTCCGTACCCGGGCAGGGCAGCACCTTCTCCGGGCCGCCTGCGCGTGGCCAACGCCGAGGGGGAGATCGACCGCCTCGATCGGCTGGTCAGCGGGTTGCTGGCCCTCGCCCGCGCGGAGCAGGCGCCGACGGACCAGCGCATCGGCGTCACCGACCCTCCGACGCACCGTGGCGGCGTCGAAGCGTGGCGGCAGCGGCTCGCCGGCAAGGGCATGGTGCATCACCTCGGCCACGGCGAGCGCGACGCGGCTGGGCTCGTGGATGCCTTCGGGGCTCCACCAGTCGTAGTCGGCCCACGAGAGGTTCATGTCGTGGCTCGTGCACGCACCGTCGGCGTCGAGCGACCGCAGCGTGAACCGCCAGCCCCGGTCGGCATCGGCTTCGGTGACCACTTCCACGAGGGCTGGCATGCAGTCGATGCTACGGCGCGCCGCCCGCGAGGGCTGCGCGGGCTCAGTCGTGGCGGAGCGCCTGGATCGGATCCTTGCGGCTCGCGACGATCGCGGGGTAGATCCCGAACACGATGCCCACGCCGCCGGCCACCGCGACGCTGACCACGATCGACCAGAGCGTGACCTCGGGCTGCAGCGAGAACTGGTCGTTGAAGGCCCCGCTGAACCCGGGCAGTCGCTTGGCGACGGCGACGATCGTCTCCAGCAGGCGGCTCGTGATCACGCCGGTCATGATGCCGATGAGCCCGCCGAGCACGCTGAGCGTGCCGGTCTCGACCATGAACTGCGTGACGATGTCGCGGCGGGTGGCGCCGAGCGCGCGGCGGATGCCGATCTCCCGCGTGCGCTCGGTGACGCTGGCGAGCATGATGTTCATGATGCCGATCCCGCCGACCAGCAGGCTGATCGCGGCGATGGCCACGAGCATGATGTTCCAGACCAGCAGCGCCTTCTTCGCGTTCTCGAGCAGTTCCCAGGGGACGATCACCTGGGCATCGCCGGTCGCCTCGTGGCCGACGTCGACGATCCGCTGCACGCGCGCCGCGAAGTCGGTCACGACCTCGGTGTTGGGCGCGACGACGTAGATCTCGTAGAGCTCGACCTCCTCGGCGCTGAAGGAGCCCGCGGTGCGCTTCTGCACCACGTTGCCGAACTGCCGTTCGGCGGTCGTCAGCGGCATGTGGATGTCCTTGTTCAGGTCGCGGCCCACGAGCGCGCTGCCGCTGCCGCCGGCCAGCCCGATCGGGGCGAGCACGCCGACGACCCGGAGCACCTGCTGGTCGACGCGGATGTCCTGGCCGATGGGATCGAGGTTCGGGAAGAACTGCTTCGCCACCTCGCTGCCGATGACCGCGACGGGTGCCTGCGCCGACATGTCCTCGTCGGAGAGGTAGCGGCCGGCCTTCAGGCGCAGCCTCGCGACGTCCGCCAGGGCGGGCGTGGTCCCGAAGGCCTGGGCCAGCGTCCGCTGCGACTCGAAGCTCACCTCGCTGCCGGCGCTCTTGACCGGCACCACCTTGTCCGCGTCGGTCATCGCCGCCTCGATCCGGCGCAGGTCTTGGAAGGTGAGTCCGAACTTCAGGACCATCGACCGCATGCCGCCGCCGGACCCGCCGCTGGCCGAGTCGGGCGGCTTCTGGCTGCGCAGGATGATGTTGTTGGCGCCCAGCGCGCTGATGTCGCGCAGGGCAGCCCGCTTGTTGCCCTCGCCGATCGCCACGACGACGATCACCGCGGCCACGCCGAGGATCACGCCGAGGCTCGTGAGCACGCTGCGCAGCTTGTGGCGGCGCAGGTTGCCCAGACCGAGCCGGGTGACCTCGAGCAGGTACGACATGGACGAAGCCTAGCGCGCCGCGGGCCGGCCTTCGCGCACGGCGTGCAGCTCGACGCGGCCGGCGCCCCAGTCGGCCCAACCCGCCAGCTCATGCGTGCGGGCCAAGCCGCGCGCGGACAGCGTGTCCTGCACCGATGCGGGCATCGCGCCCGGATAGAGCACGAGCACGCGGGCGCCGGGCGTGGAGGCCAGCAGCGCCTCGAGATCCTCGCCGTAGGGCCTTGCGTACCTGGCATCGATGCCCATCGGTTCCGCGTAGAAGCGCGCGACCTCGTCCGGGAGCCCCACGACGATCACCGGGCCGGGCTCGGCCGCCGCCACCGCGAGCGCGTCGCGCAGCGGTTGCTTGGGGGGCAGGTCGACCAGCAGCAGGAGCCATGATGCAGCCACGACGCCACCCACGCCCAGTCCGAGCGCGCGTCGGCGGGTCATCAGGCGCTCCAGCCCGGCGCCCCACAGCAGCGCCGCACCAGGCAGCGCGAACGCGACGAATCGTGCGTAGATCCAGCTGCCGGCAAGCGGGACGACCACGGCCATGAGGAAGGGAAGGAGCACGAGCGCCAGCGCGCCACGCTGGCCGGTCCGCCAGAGCCGATGGGCCCCGATGAGGGCCAGCCCTCCGCCCGCGATCGACGGCCACCAAGGCCACGCTCCGCCCCACGTCCCGAGGATCGCGAGGCCCTCAAGCGACCAGAGCGTCGGCTCGTCGCCGTCGAGCGCGGCCAGCTCGGCTCGACGCTCGAGGATCCACGGCAGCATCGGCGCGAGCAGCATCAGGGTCGCGACCGCAGCAAGGACGAGTGCGACGAGCCAGCGCCGGGCCACCGCGCGATCGCCCCGCACGAACAACGCCACGGCCAGCACGCCGTGCGCCAGCGGCACGACGACGGTCGTGAAGTGCGCCCACACGCCCAAGGCCGCGATGAGCGCGTAGACGATCCACCAACGAGTCGTGGCGTCGCCTCGGCGCTCCCGTTCGACCAAGCGCCATGCCAGGCCCGTGAGCAGGGCGCCGGCGAGCATCATCATCGAGTACCCGCGGGCTTCCACGCTGCCCAGTACCGCAGCGGGTGCGATGGCCATGCCGGCGGCGGCGAGCAGCGCGGCACGGGCACCCAGGATCGGCCGTGCCATCCACCAGGTGGCGACCACGGTGGCCAGTGCCGCCAGCAGCGACGGCAGGCGCAG
>JBEGNG010000281.1:0-4727 GCA_041182645.1 Planctomycetota bacterium | reverse complement strand
TAGAGGCGCTTCTGGTTCTGCCACTGCTGGTCGTTGACTTCCTTGGGCGCGCCGCCGCCGCCGTGCATGCTGATCCAGAGGCTGCGGCCGCCTTCGGGCTTGTCGCCGTTGATCGTGAACCAGATCGGCATCGTGACGCCGTCGGCCGTGATCGCACCCGACTCGAGTTCAGCCTTCGCGGACTTGGTGTTCTTCGCGGCATAGGCCTTCCACAAGGATCCCTCGAGCTTCTCAGCGGCAGCCTTCGTGACGGCCTTGCCGGCGGGCCCCTTGGCCGCGGTCGACGGCCGGGTCGTCGCGGGCCCGTCGTCGCCCCGCAGGGCACCCGGCACGGGGGTGCGCTTGGCGAGCACGAACCGCGCCGTCGTCGGGTCCTTCGACACCGTGGTGGTCATCGAGGCCTCGCCGCCGTTGATCGTGATCGTGACGGTCGTGTCCGGGAAGGCGAGGATGGCCAGGTGATCGTTGGCATCGAAGCGCTCATCCTTGGTCGTGCCGCGGCCGAGCTCGCGCCCGGCCGAGTCCGTGACGACCGCGGACTCCGCGGTGCGCTGGCCATCGCGCACCACGCTGATGTACACCCGCACGCGGTCGGCGGGCGTGGCCGTGCCCAGGCCGCGGTAGCGATCGGTCACGTCGCGTGCGCGGGAGATCGGGCCCGCGGCGTTCCACACCATCGGAAACGCGATCGGCGACGGCTGCCAGGTGACCGCGTAGATGCCGTGCTTGGGATCGTCGCTGCGTTGCTCGGCTGCGCGTGCGGTGAACCAGCCTTGGTCGAGCGATTCGCCGGTCGCCTCGGCGGCACCGGTGAAGCGCCAGGCGCTCCCATCCCAGATCTCGACCCACGAGTGGTTGCCGGAGCCATCCATCCACATCGGCACGCCCACGAAGCGGGCAGGGATGCCGACGCTGCGGCACGCATCGATGAGCAGGATGCTCAGCCCGGTGCACGAAGCGAGGCCGGTCTCCATCGATTCGGATGGGCTCTGGTTGGCCTTGCGGCGCTTGGTCGAATACTGCACCTTGACGACCGGCCACAGCCCGCGGTTGATCGCGGTGGCGGCGGCCGCAAGATCGGTGCGATCACCTACGAGCGGCAGCGCGATCCCGCGCAGGCGTGCGCGCCAGGCTTCGCGGGACTCATCCACGCTGGCGTAGGGCAGGATCGCGTCGCGGAAGATCTCCTCGCTGACCTGTGCGCGCCAGGGCGATGACTGCCAGGCATCGAGCGCCTGCTGGGCATCCTCGACGAGGAAGGCGCCCTTGATGGTGCGCAGGTCGGCCTCGGGCATGTGGGCGATCAGCCACTCAAGGTGCGGCCTGAGCGCGGTGCTCGATTGCGTGAGTGCCGACTCGAGCTCGCCGCGATTCGTGCCGGCCAACTCAAGCGCCTTCGCGCAGCCGGGCACGGGCGCATCGGCCACGGCCGCCATGGAATCACCTGCGTCGGCGGTCGAGATCGCCTCCGCAACGGCGGGCGTCGCAATCGGCAAGAGGGCGGCGAGGAGCACGAGGCGTCGGCACAGGTCGAGCATGCGGACAGCGTAGCTGCGGGGAGGGCTCCGATCGCCGCGCACGGGTCTGCCGGGGCCGCATCGACATGCGGTGCCGAGGCGCCAAGGTGTTCCGGCGGCGTCAGGTCGCCCGCGGATAGTCCGTGTAGCCACGGTGGTCGCCGCCGTAGAAGGTGGCCTGGTCCCACGGCGCCAGCGGCGCACCCGCACGCAGTCGGTCCACCAGGTCGGGATTCGAGATGAACGGCTTGCCGAAGACGACGGCATCGGCCACGCCATCGGTGAGCTCGCGCTCGGCGGTCTCGCGGGTGTACCCGCCGCAGACCATGAACGGCCCGCCGAATTCCTTGCGCATGGCCCGCCAGAGCTCGCGGTGCGGGCTGTCGACCGTCTTCGAGGTGTGGTCGTTGATGTGCACGAAGGCCGTGCCGCGCGCCGAGAGGTTTCGCATGAGCCGCAGGGCCAGTGGCTCCCACTCGGGATCCGGACGCGGCCCGATCCCCTGCCCGTGCGGCGAGAGCCGGATGCCGGTGCGGTCACCACCGATCGTGCGCGCCACTTCTTCGACGACCTGCAGCACCAGCCGGCACCGATTCTCGATCGAGCCGCCGTAGGCATCGTCGCGCGTGTTGAGCACGCCGTTCATGAACTGCTCGAGCAGGTAGCCGTTGGCGGCGTGGATCTCGACGCCGTCGAAGCCGGCATCGATCGCCTGGCCGGCGGCGAGCGCGTAGGTGCGCGGCAGCGCGAGGATTTCCTCGAAGGCCAGGGCGCGGCACGGCGTGCAGCGCACGCGGCCGGGCTTGCCCTCGCCATCGAGCGCGAACGTGTGGGCGTCGTGCTCGGTGGCCATGCTGCTCACCGGGACCATGCCTTCGGGCAGCACGCTCGCATGCGAGACGCGACCGACATGCCAGAGCTGGCAGATGATCCGCCCGCCGGCCGCATGCACGGCATCGGTGACCTTGCGCCATCCATCCCGCTGAGCAGCGGTGACGATGCCCGGCGTCCACAGGTAGCCCTTGGCCTGCGGCTCGATCCAGGTGGCTTCGCTGATGATCAGGCCGGCGCTCGCGCGCTGGGCGTAGTACTCGGCCATCAGCGGCGTGGGCACGTCGCCCGGCTGCGCGGCGCGGCAGCGCGTGAGCGGCGCCATGACGACGCGGTTGGGGAGCGCGAGCCGACCGACCCGGAGTGCATCGAAGAGCGAAGGCATGGCGGGCGGGAACGGTAACGCAGCGATGGACCACGCTCAAGCGCGGGGGCGGGCGCAGTGCGGGATCCACCTCGAGCCCTGCGGCCTTGCCGCACGCTGCGCACCATGTACGGCTGCACCCCGCCCACGGTGTTGTTCGCCTCGCTGAGCAGTTCGAGCATGAAGCCCGCGGCGAAGATGAAGAGCGCGCTCAGGAAGAGCATGATCGCCACGAGGATCGCCACGAGGAACGGCGGCCGCGTGCCCATGTCCTTGTCCATCGCGAACTTCTCGTAGAGCAGCCACGGCATGATGACGCAATCGATGGCGATGAGCGCCAGGCCCACGCGACCGAACAGGTACATCGGGCGGCTCTTGAACGAGCCCTGCATCCAGAGCAGGACGACATCGATGAGGACGTCGAGCGTCCGGCTGAGGCCGTAGTGGCTCGTGCCGGCGAAGCGCGCGTGGTGCTGCACGGTGATCTCGCTCGTCGAGCCACCACGCATGTGCACGATGGCCGGCAGCAGGCGGTGCTGGCCGGGCCGCAGGCGGAGCGACCGCGCCACCTCGCCGCGCAGGACCTTGTAGCCACCCATGTCGCGCACGTCGCAGCCGCTCACGCGGCGGAGCAGCCAGTTCGCCAGCCGGCTCGGGATGCGTCGGATCGGACCCTCGACCCGGCCGCCCCGGAACCCGCTCACGAGGTCATGGCCGCGCGCCAGTTCCGCCGCCAGCGCAGGAATGTCCTCCGGTGCGTTCTGCAGGTCGCCGTCCATCACGACCACCGTCGAGCCGCGGCTGGCCTGCAGGCCGGCCATGAGCGCGCTGCACTGACCGACGTTCCGGGCCAGCGTGACCACGCGAAGGCGCGGCATGTGCGCGAGCGCCGCTTCGAGCAGCGCCGGCGTGCGGTCGGTCGAGCCGTCGTCGACGATCACGATCTCGTGGTCGCCAGGCATGGAAGCGAGCACCGCATCCGTGCGCCGGAGGAACTCCTCGACGCAGGCCTGCTCGTCGTTCATGGGCGTCACGACGCTGATGCCGATGCGGTCGACCGCACCCGGTGCGCCGCCGATGGTCTGGCGGGCCGCGACTGCCTCGGTCACTTGGGGCTCCCGTTGGCGGGCTCGCCGACCTTGGTGGCCGATGGCTTCTCATCGTTGGCCTGGGCGGGCGATTGCTCCCGTTGGCGGGCTCGCCGACCTTGGTGGCCGATGGCTTCTCATCGTTGGCCTGGGCGGGCGATTCGGGCTCGGTGGGCTTGGGGCTGCGTTCGCGACGCTGGACGAGTCCGGCGAGTTCGGCCTGCAGCTCCCGCACGCGCTTGTCCCACTCGTCACCCGCGATGATCTGCCGGGCCAAGGCCGCACCGAGTTGCTCGGCGGCACGCACGTCCGATGGGTAGTTCACGCCACCGAGCGTGCGGGCGTAGCCCACCTCCCGCGCAGGAGCGCCGCGAACACCGTCGCCCGAAGCGCCGGACCGCTCGGGTAGCCGTTGACGAGCGTGACCTGGCCCTCGGCGGTGGTGATCTCGTCCTCCCGCGGGAGGCATGGCTTGATCAGCGGATTCGCATGGGGTCGATCGCGCTTGAAGGACTCGGGAAGACCCTGCGTGATCCGGGTGAGGTCGTTGCGGACGAACCGAAACGTCTCGAAGAGCTTGCTGGACCAGGTCGGGTCGAGCCGCGCGCCGAGCGCTTCGTCGAACCAGGTCAGGTCGAAGCTCAGGCTGCGCCAGGCGCGTGCCTCATCCTCGGGCGTGCGGCGTTCCTGGAGCCAGAGCAGGATCGCCTCGTCCTTGGCGTGTTCCGCGGACGCCGGCTTCGGCGGCGGTTCCACCAGCGCCGTCAGATCGACCGACTCCGGATGGAGGAACACGCAGTCCGACGTGCCGGACTTCGTCTGTTCCGACGACTGCTCCCCCGACGATTGCTTGTCGGAATCCTTCGGAGCCTGGGTCGGCGGGGTGGACGGCGCGGCAGCATCGCGGCTCGGCTGCTGGGCCGCGGT
>JBEGNG010000280.1:0-2965 GCA_041182645.1 Planctomycetota bacterium | reverse complement strand
GGGGTCGCACGGCCCCACGACATGCCAGCCGACTTGCTCCAGCGCGGTGGTGCACGAGCCGCGCACGATGGTCAGGCTCGCGGGGAACTCCGCGCGCAACCCGATCGTGTGGCCGCCTGCAGGAAGCGCGAACCAGTCGGTGTCACGCGGCGCTCCCGTGGTGCAGGTGCCCACCACCCGTTCACCGCACGCCAGCGCATCGAACGCCGGCTCGGGCAGCGTGCAGCCATCGTTGATCCGGTCATAGCACGCCTCGCCCTCCGGGCGTGCGCCCGGGGGGCCTTCGAGTTCGCACGGCGTGAACGGGCACCACCAGCCCGCGTCCGCCACGCAGGTCTGGTCCCAGAGGGCGCTGCCGCACCAGCCGTCGAACCTGACCGTGCGCGCGCAGCACGCTTCGTCCGCGCACCCGCCGGTGTCATGCGCGCTGTCGCACGAGCCCGGGGCCGGGCAGTACAGGCCATCGCACTCGGTGTCGGCGACGTCCACGCAGGCCTGGTCCCACGCGGTCACGCAGCAGTCGGGCACGACCAGGCAGACGGCTTCGCAGCACGCCGTCGTGAAGCAACCCGGCGTGGCGTGGGGCTCGTCGCAGCGGCCGGCCGAACCATCGCCCGGTCCGCATGCGCCACCGGCAAGTGAACCCTCGGCGCCAGCCATGCCAGGCGGTGCACCGAACCGGGCCAACTCCAAGGCGATCGCGCGCGCCGCGTGGCGACCCGGGCGCGACCGGAGCGCGTGCATCGTCGGTGCGCCCTCGCTGCCCCGTCCATGCAGCGAAGCCAGGGCATCCGGTGCGGCACCGCGACGCGGGTCCGACGTCACGTCGGTCCCGCCGGGCGGCGTCGAGACCGACGGCGGCACGAAGCCGCAGCCGGACAGGTTCGGCAATCGGATGATGGCGTTGCTGCTGATGTCCACGGCCACGATGTCGAGGTCGCAGTCGGCGTCGGTGTCGACGAGCTCGATGTGCCGGATGAAGGGGCTGAGCCGCTTGGCGATGGGCTTGCCGAACGATGGCTGCTGCGGGGTGCCCGTGTTTTCCATCAGGAACAGCGCGCCGTTGATCACCGCCACGGCCGTGACGACATCGAGGTCGCCATCGCGGTCGAGGTCGGCCACGGCGCAGGTCCAGCCGTAACCGGTGTCCGGGCCTGCGAAGGACTGCTGCCGCGTGAAGGAGCCGCCATCATTCCACAGGATCACCAGCGGCTGGTTGATGTCGACCGACAGCAGCTGGGCGACCACATCGTCGTCGCCGTCGTCATCCATGTCGGCGAGCGTGAACGTCGTCAGCGCCGGTTGGTCCGCCAGCAGCGGCTGGACCGGGGTGTGGACCGGCCACGCCGAAAGCACCCCGCCCAGGTTGCGCCAGGTCAGCAGCGCACCGGTCGAGATCGAGGAAGCCACGACATCGAGCCAGCCATCACCATCCACATCCGTCGCACGGACCTGCTGCAGCGAGCCGGTTCCTCCGTACCAGTCATCGTTGCGCAGGCGCTGGTGGGGGACGAACCCACCGAGTCCATCGGCGCGGTCGATGCGCAGCGTCGGACCGGAGGCATTCGCCACGATCAGGTCGCGCAGCCCATCACCCGTCAGGTCCGCCAGGTCGATCGTGCGCGGTTCGCGCTCCTGTGGCCACGATGCCCCGATGCCCAGCGCGCCATCACCGAGGTTGTCCAGCCGCAGCGCGGCGCCGGCGGTGGCCCGCAGGGCCAGGAGCACCGTGGGATCCATGCCCGACCGCGGTTCGCCGACCGCCCAATCCGCCGAAGCCGGCAGTTCGATGGAGCGCCAGGCACCGAACGACGGAGCCGAGCCGGTTCCGGGTGCCCAGCGGAGCAGGCGATCGACGTTGCGACCCGGCACGACGGCGTCGATCGCGCCGTCGTGGTCGAGATCGAGCATCAGCACATGATTCGGTGCATGCCCGGCGGGCAAGGCCGCGCCGCTGTTTGGGCCGAACGGGATGTCGTTCAGCAGCAGGGCCGCAATCGCGTGGAGCGCGTGCACTCGATCAGTATGACGGACAACGGCGAGGCCGCCATCGATCGGCGGTCACACCGGCCAAAAACAAATCCCCCCCGGCGCAGGGCCGGGGGGGAAGTGATCTCAGGAGACTGGCTTCGGATTACGGGCAGGCCGTACCGAAGACTGCGAGCAGCGCGCCGAGGTCGGCGCCGTCGGTGTTGCCGTCATCGTTGACGTCGCCACCGCCGGTACCCCAGCCTGCGAGGAGGGCGCCAAGGTCGGCACCGTCACGCACGCCGTCGCCGTTGAAGTCGCCGGGGCAGTTGCTGCCCGAGCAGGCAGCCGCGGCACCGTTGACGATCACCGGCCACTCGTAGGCATTCGCACCGACGGGCTGGAACACGTTCTGCGCGGTGCCCGTGCAGAGGGTGTAGCGCAGGAACATGTTCGACGGATACGCGCCAGCTGCGACACCGGCGCCGCAACGATAGCCCGCGCCAGTGGGCACGCCGGCAACCGTGCCGGTATTGAGGTTTGGCGTGTCCATCACGAAGACCAGGTTGGTTTCGTTCTCGACGCAGAGCGGCTCATCAGGCTCGAAGTTGGCCATGTAGACGCCCGAGGGGACGAGAACGTTCCACGACTGGATCAACTCAAGGTCACCATTCGCCGAGCCGGTGCTGGCGAAGTTGGTGGGGCTGCCGCCGTTGGTGTCACGGTAGACCGAGAGCACCACCGGGATGAGCAGGTCCGACGCGCCATAACCGCACGTGCCGCCGGTCGGGGTCACCGAGCGGAGGGCCGCCACACCGAAGTTGAAGCAGCTGATTTCCTTCAGCAGGTTCGCGCCGGTGATGACCGTAGCGAACGAGTTGTCGGTGCTGCCGCCGGTGCCGTTGGCGCAGCCGGTCGCGCAGCCCTGGACGAAGTTGCCCGTGGGGGCAGCATTCACCGAGAGCTGACGGTTGTCCGGGCCGGGGGCCGAGCAGGT
>JBEGNG010000279.1:0-2974 GCA_041182645.1 Planctomycetota bacterium | reverse complement strand
GGCGCACACACGCTCGCCCTCGATGGCGGCGGCATCGTGCATGCGTGGGGCCTGAACACCAGCGGCCAGTGCACCGTTCCGCCCCAGCCCGGGCTCGGCGCGGTGATCGCGTTGGCGGCCGGTGCCAGTCACTCGATGGCGCTGCGCTCCGACGGTACGGTCGTGTGCTGGGGATCGAACGCCTCCGGCCAATCGTCCGTCCCGTCCAACCTCGTCGGCGTCGTGCAGATCGAAGCGGGCGGTACCTTCAGCGTGGCACGCCGCGGCGATGGTTCGGTGGTGCCGTGGGGCGGCATCTCGCAGCCGGCGATTCCAGCGGGAACGCCGGCGAGCGTGCGCATCGCAGCCGGGGACGGCCACCTGCTCCTGCTCGACCAGGCCGGCGTGGTGCGCTGCATCGGCAGCGATGCGTCTGGCCAGTCCACGCTCCCCGAGGACATGCCCGCGCAATCCGCGGTGATCGGCTGCGGGACCTCGCATTCGCTCGCCATCGGGACCGATGGTGCGGTGGTGGGTTGGGGGCTGAACTCGAGCGGCCAGTGCGAAGGTCCGCTGCGGCTGCGGCTGGCCGAGCAGGTCGTTGCTGGCAAGGATTTCAGCGGCACCGTCAACGCGAATGCCCGCGTCAAGGCATGGGGCTTGAACTCCCAGGGCCAGGCCGATCCCCCGGCGGGGTTGGGCACGGTCGTCGAGCTTGCGGCCGGCTACCAGCACATGGTCGCGCTGAACGGCGCGGGCACCGTGTCGTGCTGGGGCGCAAACGTCGACAACTTCGCGGTCCAGCATGGCCAGTCGATCGTGCCGGCCGGGCTCGGAGCATGCAGCACGATCGCCGCCGGCTGGTTCCACACCATCGCCGTGAGGACCGACGGCTCGGTGGTCTGCTGGGGTGCCGGCCTGACGAACACCGGCACCAACCGCAACCATGGCCAGTCGATCGTGCCGTCACCGCTGACGAACGTGGTCGCCGTGTCGGGCGGCGCGCTGCACACGATGGCCCTTCGACAGAACGGCGTGGTGCGGTGCTGGGGTGCCGGCACGACCGCGACGGGACAGAACGGCGAGTACGGCCAGTCGATCGTTCCTGCCGATCTCGCGCCGGCACAGGCGATCGCAGCCGGTGGGTACCACTCGGTTGCGCTCCTTGGGGATGGTTCCGTGCGCTGCTGGGGCTTCAACGCTTCCGGGCAGTGCTCGGTGCCGGCCGGGCTGGGACCCGTGAGCCGCATCGCTGCCGGCTGGCTGCACACGGTGGTGCTGCTCGAGGATGACACCGTCCGCTGCTGGGGTGCCGACACGAGCGGGCAGTGCAGCGTGCCGGCCGGTCTGGGACCGGTGGCCCAGGTCGCGGCTGGCTACGAGCACACGATCGTCCGCCTGAAGACGGTCGCCAGTGGTTGCAACAACACCGCGGGCTTCGGTACGGCGACGGTCGTCACCAACGGATCGTCATGGCAGGACCTGCCCACCTGGTCCTGGACCGACGGCGGCGGGACCCAATCGCCGGGCTCGCTCACGGCGGTGGACCTCGGTCGATTCGGCTCCGTGGGCAGCGAGTGCGATGCACAGTGCGGCACGTTCCTCGCGCGATCGGGGTCGACCCTCATCGTTCCCGCGGACCTGTCGATCCCGTCATCGGCACAGCCTGACCACTCGATCAGCGTGGTCGGCCAGGCGACCATGGCGGGGCGGGTGCTGCTGCTGGCATCGGGCGCGCAGGAACTGCCGACCGACCTTGATCTGCCGGTGCTGCGCAGCCCATCGCCGGTGGCGACGTTCGACCTGATCGAGAGCACCGTGCCCGTTCCGGACGGGTGGTTCCTCACGCTCGTGCCGTCGACCTCGCTGGCGGGCGACACGCTGTACTCCCTGCGGCTCCTCAAGCTGCAGGCCAAGCCGCGCGGCACGGCGGCGCAATCGGCCTTCGTGTCCGGCCAAGTCATTGCAGCAGAGGCCATCGATTGGAATGGAGATGGCTTCGACGACCTGGCGTTGGCGATCGACTTCGGCCCACAGCTTCCCGGTCGCCTGCAGGTGCTCGTGAACGATGGCCAGGGCAACCTCGGCCAGGTGAGCGTGCAGGTGAACACGCTGCCCAGTCCCACGTGCCTCGCCATCGAGGACATGAACCGCGATGGCCGCGCGGATGCAGCGGTGGGCGTGGCCAGCGCACCCTTGGTGCAGCTCTTCCTGAATGCGTTCCCGCCCCCGGCCGGCGGTGCGCCGCCGTTCACGCAGGGCCCGCAGCTGCAGGTCGTGGGCGGGACGCCGCTGAGCGTCGTCATCCTGCCCCGGGTTACCGGGGTCCAGGGCACGCAGGAGGCCGAAGTCGTCGTCGGTTCGGGCGACGGCTCGACCAAGGGCGGCAAGGTCGAGGTCTACGGGGACACGACCGGTGACGGCGTGCCCGACAGTGAGACCGAGTCGGTCGAGGTCCCGACCACGCCGACGACGACGACCTCGCGCGGGCGTCGCGTGGCCACGGGTGGTGCCTCCAGCACGACGCTGGGCGGGGCATCGGCCGGGCGCATCGTGGTGCTCACCCGTGGCGGCAGCCAGAACGGCTACCAGATCAACCAGCAGCTCGACGTGCCCGGCGCACCGGTGTCGATGCTCTTCCGCGACATCAACCGCGACGGGGCGGCCGAGCTGGTGAGTGCGAATGCGCAGCCGCAGTCGCAGGGTTCCGGAACGCCGCTGCCCGTGCTGACGATCTTCCGCGGCACCGACACCACGCCCGGCGATCCGGGCGGCGAGGTCTACGGCGATGCGATTCCCGTCGCCCCGACGGCTTCGTCCGAGGGACTCGACGTGGACCTGGTTGACGCCGACGGCGACGGGGACCGCGACATCGTGTGCGTGGTCGGCACCGACGTGGCCCATGCCGCCGTGGGTGCCGATCCGGCCGAGCACGGCGAGGATCACGTCCTTGCCGGTGACGCCGGGCCGCAGCTCGCCCTCGACGGTCACGCCG
>JBEGNG010000278.1:0-2979 GCA_041182645.1 Planctomycetota bacterium | reverse complement strand
TGGGCGGACTCGCCAAGGCCGAGCGAACGAACCAGACGAAGTAGTTCGATCCGGGTACCCTCAAACCCGCGAGCCCCTCGAACTCTCGTTCGGCCGGTTGGGCCCCGTAGCTCAGACGGATAGAGCAGCGGTTTCCTAAACCAGCAGACGAGAGAGGCTCGCATCGGAGGTCGCGATGCAGAGAATCTCCACGAAGCTCCTCGTCGTGCTGTGGTTGATCGCCTTCGCGGTCGTCGTGTTTCAGGACGCCGTTGACGCGGGGCTGGTGCGATGAGCCGCGCGCCCGAGTACCACCTCGCCCCGGCGACCACCGCATCGGGCATGTGCGTGTGGTGCGATGAGCACGCCGACAAGCTGTGGGACGTGCGCGGCGGTCACTACCTCTCCGGCTACTCGCTGCAGGACTGCGTGTGCGAGTCGTGCGCGGAGCTGATCGTCGAGAAGCAGTGCGAGCAGGACGCTCGCGACGAGCGCACCAGCCGCGCTGCCGGCCTCGACCTGCGCGAGCGCCTGGAGCGCGACCGGCAGCTCATGGAGCGTGGCCGATGAACGCCCGCGAACTGCCCACCTGCTCGATGTGCGGATGCGAGCTGTACGACGGCAGCCCCGTCGTGAGCCCGACGAAGTACGGGCTCCTGCTCGACCGCCCCGCCCACGACGACTGCGCTCGTGAGGCCGCCGACCACGCCGACGACGGCAACCGCTCGATGGCTGCCGCATGGAGGAACCGCTGATGAACACGCCCCTCGTGAAGAACGACCTCGTGGCGCTCGTGCGCCTGCGGATGCGCCTGAACCTGCTCATGATCATGTACAGCGCCCACAAGTCGCGGGCTGACCGCGCCAAGTGGTCGTACGCCTCGCCCGACGGTCGCACCCGCGGCACGTGGGTGTGGCACAACGTGCGCGCGCTGCGCGCGTACCGCCGCCACCAGAAGCTCATCACCGCCATCCTGACCGGGGGTGAGCGATGATGCGCACGTCCGAGAACCTCGCCGACCTGGCCCTCGCGCTCTCCAAGGCGCAGGGCCAGATGGAGTCCGCGAAGAAGGACTCCACGAACCCGCACTTCCGGTCGAAGTACGCCGACCTCGCGGCCGTGGTCGAGGCCATCAAGAAGCCGCTGGCCTCCAACGGCCTGTCGTACGTGCAGGGCTTCGGGTGGGACGACCACGGTGCGGTGATCGTGCACACGCGGCTGCTCCACGCCTCGGGCCAGTGGCTCGAGACGGAGCTGCGCGTGCGCCCGGTCAAGGACGACCCGCAGGGCGTGGGCTCGGCTGTGTCGTACGGCCGACGCTACGCGCTGCAGTCCATCGTCGGGCTGACGGCCGACGACGACGACGGCAACGCGAGCAGCACGAGCCCGGCGGCCACGCCACGGAGGGCGGAGGCCAGCAGGACGCAGGCCACGGAGCGCAGTGAGGCGCCCGCCGCTCCGGTCTCCGACGCGGCCCGCACCGCGGCCATGAAGAAGCTCGGCATGGCGTTCCAGACCGTGGCGTCGAAGAACCCCAAGGCGCTCGGAGGCCTGAGCGCCAACGACAAGTCCGACGCGGCGCGAGCCGCTCGCAGGTCGCTGGTGTCGCAGGTCCTCGGCGAGACGGTCACGGACTACGAACGGCTCAGCGTCACGGATCTGAACCAGGCGGCGAGCGGACTCGTCGCGATGTTCGCGTCGTGAACACCAGTGGGGCGGGTGGAACGAGCGCCCGCAAGCGCCATCGCGTGGCACCCACCACGCCGGCGGCCCGCCCCGCACTTCACATGGAGGTGGCAGTGGACAAGCACAGACTGTCGGTCCTCATCGCGCAGCACAGGGAGCAGCACGTCGCGCCTTGGGAGCCCACGACCAGCCCTGAGGCCAAGGTCGAGGTCGCGGCCCTCATCGGCAGCATCCGGCTCGAGTGGGCCAAGGGCTGGAACCTGTGGGGTGGCAAGTGAGCGCGTGGGCGGCCCTGCCGCTGTTCACGCCTCCGCACTCCGACCTCGAGACCAGCTTGGAGTCGGCGCGCAGCATCGAGCAGCACGTCGCACGCCTGGAGCGCAGGGTGCTCGACGCCATCGCCGACTCCGGCGAGCGCGGGCTGTGCGACCACGAGATCGAGGGCATCACCGGGCTCATGCACACGACCGCCAGTGCACGACGCCGCGGGCTGGTCATCAAGGGACTGGTGGTCGAGACCGGCGAGCGCAGGACGACGCCTTCGGGGCGCTCCGCCAAGGCATGGAGGGTCAAGTGAGCTTCAACGAGATCACGGTGGCTGACGTGGCCGAGCAGTGCGGGGTCACGCGGCAGACGGTCTACAACTGGATTCGCAGCGGTCGGCTGAAGTCGTACGGGGTGAAGTGGGCGACGCGCATCGATCGCGACTCGCTGGCCAACCTGCTGCTGGAACGCGCCGCGGCGCGGACGGACTCGGTGTCCTCCGCCGATTCGTCCAACGAGGGCGTCGCGGCGTCCTGATTCGGGAGGGGTGGGCGACGAGCCGGGGGAACGGCGGGGATTCCTTCCAACACCGGCGGCCCACCCACCCGATGCACCTCAACACGGATAACCGGATGGGTACACCATGACTAAGGAAGAACTGGCTGTCGTACTTGAGAAGCACAAGTTGTGGCTCGACGGCATCAAGGACGGAGTTTGCGCCGACCTGCGCCGGGCCAACCTGACCGATGCCGACCTGAGCGGTGCCGACCTGCGCCGGGCCGACCTGCGCTGGGCCGACCTGAGCGGTGCCGACCTGAGCGGTGCCGACCTGCGCTGGGCCAACCTGAGCGGTGCCGACCTGCGCCGGGCCGACCTGCGCTGGGCCAACCTGACCGATGCCGACCTGAGCGGTGCCGACCTGCGCCGGGCCGACCTGCGCTGGGCCGACCTGAGCGGTGCCGACCTGAATGGCATCAAGGTGGACGAGGACACGAAGTTCTAACCAGTGGCGGGAGAACAGTCCGGACGATTGCGGGAAGGCAGGCGTTC
>JBEGNG010000277.1:0-2985 GCA_041182645.1 Planctomycetota bacterium | reverse complement strand
ATGATCGGCATCGACGACCCCGCGGCCCCGTGGCAAGCCGCCGCCATGACTGGTGCCGTCGTGATGGCGCTCGCGGTACTCGGCTGGTTCGGGTTGAGGGAGACCTACGGCACCTCGCTCGACTGGACCGAGGACTGAGCCCACGCCCTCGGCGAGCGGCTACATTCCGGTCCGCATGCCACCCGCCGTCCCGGAGTCGACCGTCGTCATCGCCCTCGAGGGCGAGCTCGACGACGTGCGGATCCGTGACCTCTGGGAGGACGTGGTGGGCCGCGCCCGCGCGGCTGGCGCCGGATCGGTCGTGGTGGATGCCACGGCGCTGAAGGACATCAGCGGCACCGGCCTGCTGCTCCTGGCCGAGCTCCGCCGCACGGTGGTCTGGGCTGGCGGCCGGATCGAGATGCGCGGGCTGACGGCCGACCAGGCATCGCTGGTCGAGCGGGCCGTGGGCCACAAGCCTCCCGTGCCGCGCGAGGCCGAATCCCACTTCGTGCAGGATGTCGGAGAGACGGCGCTGAAGGCGCTCGACGAACTGGCCGACACCGTCCGCTTCATCGGCGAGGCCGCCATCGACCTGGTCTATGCGATCCGGTACCCGCGCTCCCTGCGTTGGCGTGACCTGCTCAGGGTCATGGGCCAGTCGGGCATCGACTCGATGCCGGTGACCTGCATGCTCAGCGGGATCGTCGGCTTCATCATCGCGTACCAGATGATGCCCGCGCTCGACCGCTACGGTGCGGCCGACCAGACGCCGACGATCATGGGCTTCGCGATCATCCGCGAGCTCGGCCCGCTCATCACCGCGATCATCCTCGCGGGGCGCTCCGGCAGCGCGTTCGCCGCCGAGATCGGCACGATGAAGGTGACCGAGGAAGTCAACGCGCTCACGACCATGGGGCTCAATCCCGAGCGCTTCCTCGTCACGCCGCGCGTGCTCGCGGTGGCGATCACCACGCCCTTGCTCTCGGTCTTCGCATCGTTCGCCGGCGTGCTCGGTGGGTGGCTGCCCATGATCGCCCGCGAGATGAGCCTGGAGCTCTACCTGCAGAACGTCCGCAACTCGATCGACCAGGTCGACTTCCTGCAGGGCGTGTTCAAGGCGTTCATCTTCGCGGTCGTGATCGGCGGGATCGGCTGCCGGTCCGGCCTGAAGACGCAGGTCGGCCCCGGTGCCGTCGGTGCCAGCACCACGCGCGCGGTCGTCGCCGGCATCGTGGCCATCATCGTGCTCGACGGCGTGCTCGTGGGCCTCTTCCACGCGCTGGGGATCTGACCCATGCTCGCCGCCACCAAGCCGAACGAAGCGGTGATCGAGGCGCGAGACCTCGCGGTCGGCTACGGCGGTGCGGCGGTCCTCACCGGCATCAACTTCACCGTCGAGCCGGGCGAGGTTTTCGTGATCGGCGGCGGCTCCGGCTGCGGCAAGAGCACGCTCATGAAGGCGATGATCACGCTGCTGCCGCCGGTCTCGGGCACGCTCCGGATCGCCGGGCACGACCTGGTGACGGGCGGCGATGCGGCGGTGGACCAGGTCCGCCGCTCCATCGGCGTGATGTACCAGGGCGGCGCTCTCTTCGGCGGCCTCACGGTCCTCGAGAACGTGCGCCTGGCCATGGAGGAGCAGGGGTTCTTCACCTGGTCCGAGATGAACTCGCTCGCGCTGTCGCTGCTGGCCATGGTCGACCTCGACGAGCACTGCAACAAGATGCCCAGCGCGCTGTCGGGCGGGATGCAGAAGCGGGCCGCCGTCGCGCGGGCGATGGCGATGAACCCGCAGATCGTCTTCCTCGACGAACCGAGCGCGGGCCTGGATCCGATCAGCAGCGCGGGCTTCGACCAGATGGTCGTCCGCCTGGCGCGGTCCACGGGCCGCACCTTCGTCGTGGTGACCCACGAACTTCCCAGCATCTTCACCATCGCCGACCGCATGGTCGTGCTCGGCGGCGCCAGCAAGACCCAGTTGGCCATCGGTTCGCCCAAGGAACTGCTCGAGTCCGGCCCGCCGGACGTCCGGCGGTTCCTGGCGCGCCAGCCCGACGACGAGACATCCCAAGGAGCAGCATCATGAGCAGCAGCAAGCACGCCTACAAGGCCGGCATCTTCGTGCTCGCGGGCACGGCGGCCATCGTCGCCGGCACGCTGATCACCACGAGCCGTGCACTCTTCCAGACGACCGTGCCGATCAAGTCGTACTTCACGCGGCCCGTCACCGGCGTCGCGCGGGGCACGCCCGTGCGCTACCTCGGCGTCACCGTCGGCAAGGTGACGGAGGTCGGCTTCCCGGCCGGCCGGTTCGTCTACGACGATGGGGCCAACACCGCCGGCGAGTTCAACCGCAACGTGATCGTGAGCATGGACATCTTCGTGCCCGAGGGTCAGCAGACCGACGAGGTCCGGCGCGAGTTCGCCTTCGGGCGCAACCATGGCCTCTGCGCCCGCGTCGCCACGGCGGGCCTCACGGGCCTGCCGTACATCGAGTTGCTGCACGAGCCCAACGAGTCCCTGCTGTCGATGCCCCCGGACGACATGATGAAGGACGACGTCGTCGCCATCGCGAGCACGGCGAGCAAGTTCGACGAGATGGTCGACTCGATCCAGGCGGCGGTCGCGAAGATCAGCCGCATCGACTTCGCCGGGCTCGGCGTCCGCATCGGCGAGCTCGTCGACACGGCCGACACGGCCATCAAGACCGACCTGCACCGTACCCTCGAGAGCATCGCTGCCACCAGCGACGAGGTCAAGGCATTCCTGCAGAGCGGCGAGTTCAAGACGACCGTCAAGGAGTTGCCGGGCACCGTCGAGAGCTTCCGCAAGGCCGCCGACGACATCCGCATGCTCGCGCGGCGGCTCGATGGCGTGGTGGCCCGTGGCGAGCCCAGGCTCGGTGCGCTCATCGAGGAGCTGACTGGAGCAGCACGGAGCTTCGAGCGGCTGGCCAACCAACTCGAGCGAGACGCAGGATCCACGCTCTTCGCACCGCCGGAA
>JBEGNG010000276.1:0-3521 GCA_041182645.1 Planctomycetota bacterium | reverse complement strand
GCACATCACCGCGAGCTCGTTCGTGTGCGTGAGGCCGATCGTGGCCTCGACGGTCCCCGGGTGCGGGCCGTGCGGGATGCCCTGCGGGTGCAGGGTGAGCGAACCGCTCTCGATGCCGCGACGGGCCTTGTAGTTGCCCTCGACGTAGTAGAGCACCTCGTCCGAGTCGAGGTTCGAGTGGTTGTAGGGGACCACGATCGCCTGCGGGTGGAAGTCCAGCGGCCGCGGGCAGAACGAGCAGATCACGAAGTTGTGGGCCTCGAAGGTCTGGTGCGTCGGCGGCGGCATGTGGTGCTTGCCGACGATGGGGCTGAAGTCGTCGATGTTGAACGCATACGGGTAGACGCAGCCGTCCCAGCCCACGACGTCCAGCGGGTGGTAGTCGTAGGTGTAGCTGTGCACCCAGCCGCGGCTCTTGATGCGCACCTCGAACTCGCCGCGTTCGTCGAAGGTCATCGGCAGCTGCGGCAGGCGCAGGTCGCGCTCGCAGTACGGCGCGTGCTCGAGGAACTGCGCGCTCTTCTTGCTCAGGTAGCGCGGCGGCGGCAGGATCAGGCTGCCGTTCACCGCCTCCATGAACACGAAGCGGTTGTCCGGTTCGCCGGCCTTGGGCTTCTCGAACACCAGGCGGTAGATCGTGCCCTTGGGGATCACCAGGTAGTCCTTTGGCCCGAAGGGGATCGCGCCGAACATCGTGTAGAGCGTGCCGCGCCCATGGTGCACGAACAGGCAGTCGTCGAAGACGCTCTTGTAGTGGTAGTCCATCCCGTCCGCAGGGACGCACACGCCCATCTCGACGTCGGCGTTGCCGTACAGGATGACGCGGCCGGTGATCGGGTCGCCCTGCGGCTGCATGGGGCTGCTGCGCGTGTGGCGCATGCGCATGACGTTCTGCTCAACGTACTCCGGCTGCGCGTCGTACAGGGGCTCCCAGCCGGCGACCTGCGTGGGCGCGTTGATGTGGTAGAGGGTGCTGGTGGGGCCCGTGAAGCCCTCGGTCCCGAACACTTCCTCGCTGTACAGCCGGCCGTTGGGGGCGCGGAACTGGATGTGGCGCTTGCCGGGCAGCTTGCCCATCGTGGTGTAGTAGGCCATGGGGGTCCTCTGCGGGGAAGTGTAGCCGTGGGCGTGGCGCGCCCGTACCCTCGCGGTCGATGGCCACCCGCACCGAACCCTGCATCATCGCCGAGCGTGCGGCCTGGATCGTCATCGGCAAGCCGGTCGGATGGCACTCGGTCGAACAGGCGGGGGGCGGTGAGCGCACCATCGAGTCATGGTTGCGTGCGACGGTCCCGGCGCAGGCGATGCTCGCGGGCGCGGGTCTGGTGCACCGGCTCGATGAGGGCACCAGCGGCTGTCTCGTCGCGGCGCGCTCGGAGTGCGCGCTCGCGGAACTCCGATCGGCATTCTCGGGTGAGCCGTCCGGGCACGCGGTCGAGAAGCGCTACCGCGCCTTGGTCGCCGCCGGCGTCCGCGAGCGCGGGCAGTTCGCGCTGCATTTCGCGGGGCGGCACCGCGGTTCGGCCAAGGTGAGCGTGAGCGAGCGCGGCGAGGCGTCCACGCTCGGCGTCTGCAGGTGGGTCGTGCTCGAACGCGGCGCGGCGCACGACCTGGTCGAGGTCGAACTCGTCGGGCCCGGTCGCCGTCACCAGATCCGTGCGGGCTTCGCCTGGCTCGGTTTCCCGCTCGCGGCCGATGCGACGTACCGGGGCGCACCGCGCCCGGGTTTCACGCAGGCCGCGCTCCATGCCCACGCCGTCGTCATCGACGGTGATGCAGTCGTGGATCAGGATCCGCGCTTCGGATCCTGATGCCGCCGGTCACAGGTTGCCGCGGCGCTCCTGCTCGATCTCGAGCGCCTCGAAGAGCGCCTTGAAGTTGCCCTTGCCGAAGCTCTGCGAACCGCGGCGGCAGATGATCTCGAAGAAGAGCGTGGGGCGGTCCTGCAGCGGCTTGGTGAAGAGCTGCAGCAGGTAGCCCTCGTCGTCGGCGTCGACCAAGATGCCCAGGTCCTTGACGCGCTGGTGGTCTTCCTTCACGACCTCATGCCCGTGCTGGCGCAGCATCGTGTCGACGCGGTTCCAGACGCTGTCGTAGTAGGCATCCGGGAGGGCGAGGAAGTCGACGCCGCGGCGCCGCAGCTCGGCGACGCTGTGCAGTTCGTCGTCCGTCCGCAGCGCCAGGTGCTGCACGCCGGGGGCCATGCCGTGCCACTCGAGGTACTCCTGGATCTGGCTCTTCTTCTTGCCGGCGGCCGGCTCGTTGATCGGCATCTTGATGAGGTGGTTGCCGCTGGCCATCACCTTGCTCATGAGCGCGGAGTACTCCGTCGAGATGTCCTTGTCGTCGAAGTGCTTGAACATCCGGAAGCCCATCACCTCCTCGTACCACTTGACCCAGTGGTTCATCCGGCCGAGCTCGACGTTGCCCACGCAGTGGTCGACGAACTTGAGGCCGCAGGGGTTGGCCTTGTTCCAGGCATTGAGGCTGAAGGTGCCCATGGGCCGGAAGCCCGGGGCGAAGGTGCCGCCTTGCTTCACCTTCGGCAGCTCGTACGCGCCGGTCCGGCTGACGAAGCTGTGCACCGCGCGTCCGTAGGTCTGGATGCCTGCCATGGTCACGGTGCCGTTGGCATCGGACAGGGTCCTCGGCTCGTAGGCGCTGGTCCCGCCGTTGCGCAGGGCCTGTTCGTAGGCGCGCTCGGCGTCGAGGACCGTCAGCGCCACGTCCTTGACGCCGTCGCCGTACCGGCGGCACTCCTCGGCCACCGGGTGGTCGCTGGTCAGCGCGGTCTCGAGGATGAAGCGGATGTTGCCCTGGGTGAGCAGGTACTGGGCCGTGGTCCGGCTGCCCGTGGTCAGATCGGCGACCTGCTCGACCTGGAACCCGAAGGCGCTCGCGTAGAAGAAGGCCGCCTGCTTGGCGTTGCCCACGTAAAAGCGGACGTTTGCCCACGTAAAAGCGGACGTGGTCGACGTCGACCAGCATCAGGGGGTCGGTCGAGGACAGGCTGTCGGCGGAGGGGGCGGTGGAAAGGCTGCTCATCGACGGCAGTATAGGTCGGCTGGCACCGCCCAAGAATGTCCGGCGTGGCTTCGGGACCGGGGCTGGCTGCCGGCGGCTCAGTACCGCAGCACGCTCGAGACCGCCAGGTCCTTGAGGATCGCACGGCCGCCGAGGCCGTCGAGCTCGATCAGGACCGATGCGCCCACGACATGTCCGCCACAGGCATGCACGAGGTCGGCTGCCGCCTTGAGGGTTCCTCCGGTGGCCAGCAGGTCGTCGGCGAGCAGCACCCGCATGCCGTGGGTGATGGCGTCCTCGTGCATCTGCAGCTCGTCGTGTCCGTACTCGAGTGCGTACCGCACCGAGCGCTTGCGCCACGGCAGTTTCCCGGGCTTGCGCACCGGGACGAAGCCCGCATTGAGGCTCTGGGCGATCGCGGTGCCGAAGATGAACCCTCGGCTCTCCGGGCCGATCACCGCATCCACGCGCACGTTGCGGAACGGGTTGGCCATGAG
>JBEGNG010000275.1:3078-5523 GCA_041182645.1 Planctomycetota bacterium | reverse complement strand
CGGCCGTCGGCGACGGGCTCGCGGCGCTGCGCATCCCATCGGCCGTAGAGCGCGTTCAGGGCGACCCACTGTTCGATGAGCTGCGTGTCGAGTTCGGTCGCACCGCGCGCCTCGCTCGCCTCGAGCCAGGTCAGCGCGCGGTGGATGCGGATCCGCACCTGTTCGTAGAGCCCGGCCGTCGCATACGCATCGCGCCTGGGCCGCCACTGTCCACGCAGGACGCGCGGCGTGATCGGCGCATCGAAGAAGGGATGGTCCGCTCCGGCAGGAAGGCTCATGGCGTGGAGTATCGCCCGCGGAGCCATCGGCGCGCCAGCAGGAAACCCGATGCACAGGCGAAACACCCGAGGATCGCGTGCAGCGCCAGGTCGACGATCGCGGTCCGGGCATCGCCCCGCATCCACAGCACGGCTGCGTCATCCGCAAGCGTGCTGAGCGTGGTCAGGCCGCCGAAGAATCCGCCCACCAGGAGGAGCTCGGCACCCGCGCGGTCGCCACGCCAGCGCCAGCCCGCCCCGGCCCGCTGCATCCACGCCCCGGCGAGCAGGCCGCAGCCCGCGGCGCCCACGACATTCACCGTCGCCGTGCAGGCCCAGGGCGGCGCACCAGTGGCGAGCAAGGCCTGCACCGCCAGCCATCGGCACAGGCTCCCCGCTGCACCGCCCACCGCAACCACCGCCAGTTCACCCGACCTCATCCGGCGATCCCCCGCAACGCAACGAGACAGGCGAGCGGGCACGCCACCATCGTCACCGCCACGATCGTGGCCGCGCGGCGCCACCGCCGCTCGTCGACGGCGATGACCACGTCCAGGGCGAACCCGCTGAAGGTGGTGAACCCACCGAGCACGCCAGGCACGAGCAGCACGCGCCAGTGCGGCGCATCAGCCAGCGGTGCCGCCAGCAGCCCGATGACGACCGAGCCGGCAAGATTGACCGCAAGGGTTGCGCGCCACGTGCCGTGGACGCGGGCGATCACGACCGACCGCGCCAGCACGCGGAGCGCGGCACCGATCGCGCCGCCGAGGGCCACCAGCGCAAGGTCCTCGATCATGGCCCGACGGACGCAGGCGTGGACGCCGCGAGCGTCGACCATGGATCCTGCGTCGAGCCCGTCGAGCGCTGCACCCGCGCATCCCAGGAGGGATCGCCCAGGTACACCACGGCGTCGCGGTCCCACAGCAACCCCGCCAGGTCGCGCGCATCGGCCTCGGGGATCGAGCGCTCCTTCATCCATGCCGCGACCTCGCGACCGAAGGCGTTGACGTCGTCACGCTGCCAGGCGTCGATGACGAGCGACTCCGAGCCCGGCCACCGGCGCGCGAGCTCGGCGACGATGGCGTCGGTGTTCTCGTGCCAGGCCTCATGCAGCGTGCGCACGCCGGGCTCCTTCGTGAAGCGGTCGAGCGTGCCCCATCCCCCTCGGCCGAACCAGGTCACGACGACGTAGCCCACGTGGGCCCGGACGCCGAACGATTCGATCGCGACGGCCGCCAGCGCATCGGGACCGTTGACGTGGCCGAGCAGGCAGTTGCCCGCACCGACCCAGGCCTTGGGCGACGCATCCGTGAGCGGCAGCACGCGACCGTCGTGGCAGCGCACCACCAGCGTGCCGTCACGCGGCTCGACCGCCCCTGCAGGACGACGGAACCCGAGCTCGAGTCCCCGCTCGGTGGCGTGCCCACCGGTCATCAGCAGGTCGATGCGCGGCGCGCGGAGCACCGCGTGTGCCGCATCGCCGATCGTGCGCTCGGTCAGGCCCGCATCGACCGATGCACCATCGTGGTGCAGCGTGAACCGGTGCGCCGCTTCCTCGCTCCACCAGGCGCTGTGGTCGAAGCGCTGCATCGGGAAATCAGCCGTGCCCGCCGCGAGCGACATGGTGAGCGGCTGCGTGTGGGCCACGAGCCGCTGGGCACCGGCCGCCGTGCGCGCCGTGATGATGCCCCACCGGACATCGGCCTCGGGGTCGGCATCGATGGTCCGCAGCGCCCGCTGCAGCGGTGCGCTCACGTCGCGGCCCGCGCGCGCCGGATGCAGCACGATCGAGAGCATCGTCGACCCGCGCTGGCGCAACGCCTGCACGAGCGCCGCTCGACCGGCATCGCTCGACTCGTCGAACTCGATCACCGGAGCCTCGACGCCGTGCTTGGTCCGCAGGGCTTCCGCCACCTCGAGCCAGGCCGGATCGGCCGATGCCGCTCGGCCGATGGCCACGGCGTACCCCGGGGTTGCGGGAGTTGTCGTACCGTTGGCGGCGCATGCCAGCAGCGCCACGAGTCCAGCCATCGCGTGAAGCATGCCCCGATGCTACGGGGCCACGCTGGATCCCCCGCGCCTGGCATGCCTGGCTCGATGCGAATCCCCGCATCGCACCTGCGGTGGCCGGCGCCTGGTGGGTGGTGCTGTGGGCGATCACCTGGTTCGGATCGGCCTGGTTGTCGTC
>JBEGNG010000275.1:0-3027 GCA_041182645.1 Planctomycetota bacterium | reverse complement strand
GCCGCGCTGCTGCCGCTCTTCTGCCGGGGTTGGCGCGACTACGCGGTGCTCGGTGGCACGATCCTGCTGCAGACACTGGTCGCGTGCACCATCTACGTCCTGCTGCCCCAGCGCCTCGCGTTCGCCGGCACCGAGACCGGCGCGGTCTGGGACTGGCTCTCGGGCGCGACGGGCCTGCCCCACCCGGGCCTGTACTCGTACGCACCGAGCATGCATGTGGCGGGCGTCATCGCGATGGCGATGTTCTTTGCGCCGCGGCTCACGCGCGTGGGGTCGTCGGCCGTCTGGGCTTGGTGCCTCGCGGTGATCGCCAGCACTTGGATGGTGCAGGAACACCACCTTGCCGACATCGCCTCGGGCATCGCGCTGGCGCTGGTGATCCGGCCCCGGATGGTTGCCTCGGCGGCCGCTCGACCTACCATGTCGGCGTGAGGAAGATCGCCACCGTCGCTGCCTTCGTGCTCGCGTGCGCCACCGCACTCGCCGCCGGGACCGACTCGGACGACACCAAGGTTCCCACGCTGGATGGCCCACACGCCGGCAGCACGCACGCACCACGCGCCATCGACCTCAACAAGGCCCGCGAGTGGTGGTCCTACCGTCCGATCAGCGATGCACCGCCGCCGACGGTGGGCAACGAAGCCTGGGTGCGCAACGAGATCGACCGGTTCATCCTCGCCGGTCTCGAGGCCAAGGGCCTCGCCCCCGCACCCGAGGCCGACCGTGTCGCGCTGATCCGTCGCGCGACCTACGACCTGACGGGACTGCCGCCGACGCCGGCCGAGGTCGATGCGTTCCTCGCGGACGGTGATCCGGGCGCATGGGAGCGCGTCATCGAGCGCCTCCTGGCGAGCCCGCACTACGGCGAGCGATGGGGTCGCCACTGGCTCGACCTCGTCCGCTACGCCGACACGAACGGCTTCGAGCGCGACGGCGACAAGCCCGGCACCTGGCGCTACCGCGACTGGGTCATCGGCGCGATGAACGACGACAAGCCGTACGACCGCTTCATCACGGAGCAACTCGCCGGCGACGAGCTCGCCGACCGGGACTTCTCGACGATGGTCGCGACCGGCTACTTCCGCCTCGGCATGTGGGACGACGAGGTGCCCGACCTGAAGCAGGCGCTCGCCGACGACATGGACGGCATCGTCGACGTGACGGCACGCACGATGCTCGGCGTCGGGCTCGGCTGCGCGCGTTGCCACGACCACAAGGGCGACCCGATCCCTCAGCGCGACTACTACGCCTTCAGCGCGTTCTTCGCCGGGGTCAGGCCGTACAAGTCCTACGCAGGCAACAGCATCGAGGCCCGCAACGTCACGCGGTCGATCGACCCCGAGTTCGGCCGGCGCGACCTCGAAGCCGAGCGCGCGGCGTTCCGTGAGCGGCGTGCGTCGCTGGTCGAGTCCCTGTTGGCGATCGAGGCTGCGGCGGGACTCCTGCCGCCCGCGAACGGCTCGGCCGGCACCGCGCCCGATCGAGCCCCGTCCGACGGGCTCGTCGCGCACTACGCCTTCGAGACCGAGGCGACTGCACCCGAAGCCGACCGCGCCGTCGTGCGCTCGACCGTGCCGGGCCCCGTGGCCAAGGTCAAGGACCTTCGCTGGGGCGAGCGAGGCCGCTTCGGCCTCGGCGGCACCTTCGACGGCGGCGACGACCGCGTGCTGCTCGACCGGCCCGTCGCCGATGACTTCACGATCTCGGCCTGGTTCCGCACCGATCGCGTGGCAGCCGGCGACGACGGCGACCCGCGTTGGTTCCTGGGCTCGGGCATCGTCGATGGCGAGGTGCCGGGCATCGTCGATGACTTCGGCATCTCGATGATCGGCAACGGCATCGTGGCCGCCGGCATCGGCAATCCCGAGACGTTCCTGCACGGCGCGCCGGGCTTCAACGACGGGCAGTGGCATCATGTGGCCCTGACCCGCGAGCGCGCGAGCGGCACCGTCGTGCTGCTGGTCGATGGCGTTGAAGTCGATCGCGCCACCGGCAGCACGCGCCGCCTCGACAGCCCGAAGCAGCTCGTGATCGGCGGCATGCAGCCCGGCGGCGGTCCCTTCAGCGGGCAGATCGATGAGGTGCGGATCCACCAGCGGGTGCTCTCGGCCGACGAGATCCTGTCGGCGGCCACCGGCGTCGGCCCTGCCTCGACGCAGCAGTCGATCGCCGCCGCGGGCCGTACCGAGGATGCCTCGCGATGGTCGACCGCGCGCACCGAACTCATCGCGCTGCGCCCGCCCGCCGCGCGTGGCGAGGTGGTGCTCTCGGTCTCCGAGACCGGCCTCGAGCCGGCGCCGGTGCATGTGCTCAGGCGCGGCAGCCCGCACGCACCCGCCGAGCGCGTCGAGCCCGCCGTGCCGGCGGTGCTCGCAACGTTCGAACCGCCCGCCCCTGCCGTAGCGCACGGCGAATCGACCGGCCGCCGCACGGCGCTTGCCGCATGGATCACCGACCCACGCAACCGGCTCGCCTCGCGCGTGGCGGTGAACCGGCTCTGGCAGCACCACTTCGGCGTGGGCATCGTGCCCAGCAGCAACGACTTCGGCCGGCTCGGCGACAAGCCGACGCACCCGGAACTCCTCGACTGGCTCGCTCGGCGCCTCATGGCCGACGGCTGGAGCATGAAGGCGATGCACCGCCTGATGATGACGAGCGCGACCTACCGGATGTCGAGCGTGCCGGGCGAGGCTGCGCTCGAGAACGATCCGGGCAACGAACGACTCTCGCGCTTCCGCCTGCGACGGCTCTCGGCCGAGGAGCTGCGCGACAGCCTGCTCGCGGCCAACGGCACGATCAACCTCGAGCGCGGCGGTCCGGGCGTGCGTCCGCCCCTGCCCGAGGAAGTGCTCGCAACGAGCAGCCGCCCCCACGATGTGTGGCCGCTCACGCCCGAGCCGAGCTGGACGCGTCGCAGCGTCTACATGCACCAGAAGCGATCGATCCAGGATCCGCTGCTGGCGGTCTTCGACCAGGCCGACATCGACAACCCGTGCCCGGTGCGGTTCGCCACCGTGCAGCCGACGC
>JBEGNG010000274.1:0-3033 GCA_041182645.1 Planctomycetota bacterium | reverse complement strand
CGGATCCATCCGCTGCGTCGAGATCGTCTCCTGCGAGGTGATCTACATGGACAACTCGAGCGAGATCTTCCAGGAGGCCGACCTCCCGAAGATCTTCGCAGCCGGCATGGAAACCAAGTGCATGATGAAGTGACGGAGCCGCACCGGGAACCGCGTCGGCGACCGTAGGCTCCCATGGTGCGTCCACCCGGACACACCACCAAGGAGCCACCCATGAATCCTGCAACCGCCTCGGCCTTCAAGGGCCTTCACGCCGCCGCGCTCACCCCTGCCGCCCTCGACCTGAAGACGAAGGAACTGATCGCCCTCGCCTGCGGCGTGAGCCGACTGTGCGACGGCTGCATCGTGCACCACGCCAAGGCCGCGAAGGCCGCCGGCGCCACGCTCGCCGAGATCCAGGACACGCTTGATGTCTGCGTGCTCATGGGCGGCGGCCCGGCGACCGTGTACGGCAAGAAGGCGATCGACGCCTACAACGCCTGACGCGGGCTGCGGAGCGCACGCCCCGGGATTCGCGCGACATTCGGGCAACACGCCCAGGGTGGCTCACTCCGGAATCGGCGTGATCTGCACGTCCTGCGCGTGCGCCTCGCGGACGGTCCAGTCGATCGCGAGCGTGCCCGGCTTGCCTGCCGCGGGTGCGGCGGGCACCGAGACGACCCACTTCAGGATCCCCTGCGGCTTCGCGTCGGCCGTGAACGTCGCATCGGTCGCCAGGGCCGGCGACACCTTCGCCAACTCGACCTTGATCTGTTCATTCCGCGACACCGGCATGCGATCGAAGACCTCCATGCTCGTTGGTGCGGCGAGCGTGCTGGCGAGGTCGATGCGGTACTCCCACTCGGTCACGTCGCTCTTGCCGAAGACGCCCTTCGCGGCGGTGCCCTTGCGCACGAGCGTGCGCTTGGCCGTCACGCGCGGATCGGTGCCGAGCCAAAAGGTCATCTCGCTGCCGGCAGCCAGGTCGGGCAGGTTGGTGCGGCCGACCGAATCGCCGCCGAGGAACACGGTGATGGGGCCCGACAGCAGCTGGTAGGGCGAGCTGTTGGCCGCGGTCGCCTTGATGAACACGGCGGGATCGGCCACCGGCTGTGCCACGTGGGTGAAGGTCGGCTTGAGGTCAATCGTCGCGATCCGCTGGGTGCGCGCCTTGCCCGCATCGCTCGGAATCGTGACGCGACGATTGATGGGGAACGCCGCCACGGTGCCCGTCTGTACGGCCATCGCATCGCTGAAGAGCGCCTCGAAGGCGTCGTTCTTCTCGAACTCGCCGGTCGACCTGGGATCCATGCCGCCGGTGCTGCCGAACGGACCGCCTTCGCCACCGGGCTCACCGGGCTTGCCGCGGCTCTTGCGCATCGGCGCAGCATCGATCATCGGGGCCGGCGCGCCGGGCGCCACCATGCCGCTCGTGATCGGCGGCTGCGGCACGACCACGTCCACCACGACCGGCGACACGACGTACGGCTGCGCACGCTGCGTGGGCTGCGCGGTCGAGAGCGTGAGCTCGATGTCCTCCCACGCCTCGCCGGTGTTCTGCAGGATCAGCGCGTCGTACTCCAGGCTCAGCGACGACGCAGCCAGGTCGGCGCGCGCGGCGTACTTCGGCGTCCAGGTCGCCTCACCCACGAGGTAGCGCAGCGCGACGGTGGCCGGCGCTGCACTCGACTTGCCCAGTGTGACGATGGCCGTGCGCTCGATCAGCGTTCGGCCACCGAGCGCGTTCACGCGTGCTTCCAGCGACGAGGCGAGGCGGTGGTTCGCGAGCGTCTCGGCGTCGAGCGCCGTCCGTTCGGCGATCAGGTCGTTGCGCGCCTTGCCTATCCACTCCACTTGCCCGGCGAGCGCCGCGGGATCGAGCGCCTTCGAGCCGAAGTCCTTGGCGCTCTCGGTCGCCGTCTTTGCGGCGATCGCGTTGAGCAGCGAGTTCTGGTCGTTGATCCGTGCCATGCGCAGGGCCAGCACCTGCCCGGCCTTCTGCGCCGCCTCGAGCTCGTCGATCGCTTTCTTCAGGTCGGGGTTCGACGCCACGTCATTGGGCAGCCGCACCGACTCGAAGCGCACGTCGAGCAGCTTCGCGCCGCCCTTGGGTGCATCGACGGTGGCCTGCACGCTGTCGCCGTCCACGCTCGCCGGCAGGTTCGTGAACCGCAGTTCGAAGAGGCCCTCGCGCTCGGGCGCAGCCGCCACGCGCGAGACCATCGCGCGGCCTTGATAGAGCGTGACTGCGGCGATGGGCGCCGTCGGCGTGACGGTCTCGACCTTCGGTTCCTGGGCAAGGGCGACGGTCGATCCCAACGAGACGACCAAGGCGATGGTGTGCAGCATCATGGCAGCGTATGGCCGTCGCCGGGGAACCGTCCACGGGGAGTTCCCCCGGTCATCGCCGGTGCGTCACGGCGCCGGAAGCCGAACGACCACATCGTCGCCCTGGCGCAGCACCCACGCGCGGCCGCCGGGCCGATCCTCGACCGTCAGCGTCATCGGTTGACCGGTCCGCGGGTCGATGGGTTCGGAAGGCAGGAACTCCGGCACGAGGGCCGAGAGCGACGTCGGCGCCGTGCCCCGCTCGATGCGCCATCGCGCCACGGCAAGCACGGCACGCAGGGCTTCATCGCGCTGGAGTTCGCTGCGGCCAGGGAAGTCAAGCGCCCTTGAGACGGAATCCCGGCCCCGCGCGCCCGAGTGCGAGCCCGCACCCTCACCCCAACCGCGTCCTGCAGCGCCCGGCATGATGGCGGCCTTGGCCAATGCGTGGGCGGGTGGTGCGAAGGCCGCCCGTAGCCACGGCTCGGTGCGCTGCTGCGCACTCAGCGCGTCGAACCACGCTCCGATCTCGCCACGAAGCTCTGACCATGACGCATCGTCGCCGGCGGGCTCTCTCGGCACGTTGACTGTGTACCCCCCGCTGAGGACAACCGCGCGGCGAACGCCCTCTTCGAAGAACGGCATCAGGTCGCTGGGATCGGCAACGACCCACGCCAGGGCCCCCAACGCCGTGCGCCGATGCGCACGGAGCGTCGCCTCCATCGG
>JBEGNG010000273.1:0-3034 GCA_041182645.1 Planctomycetota bacterium | reverse complement strand
CCTCTTCGACGATGACGAGGAAGAAGAAGACGACGAGGAAGAGGACGAGGAAGACGACGAAGACGACGAAGACGAGGACGAAGACGAAGACGAAGACGAGGACGAGGACGACGACGAGGAAGACGGGGACGACGACGACGACGAGTTTGACGACGACGACGACGAAGACGACGAAGACGACGACGACGAGGACGACGAGGACGAGGATTGATCCAAGACCAGATCACGGGGCCGGCCAAGCGCCGGCCCCGTTTCATTCGGCCTGGCAACGGCGACCCGTCCGGTCAGGTGGCGCTCGACGGGGCCTTCACGAAGTTCAGCCGGTAGACGCGCAGCGCGCGGCCCGCCGGCTTGGCCAGGATCGCCAGGTCGTTCCCGGCGTGCATCAGGATCCAGGTGCCTTCCGCGACGAGCACCCGTCTCGAGGGGTCGGGCTCGGAGCCACGGCATGCCCAGACCCGATCTCCGGTTGACCACAGGCAGTGTTCGCCGCATCGGAGGATCCCCGTGGTGCCCTCGGGCAGCAGCGTCGGGGCATCGGCCGTCCTGGGCGACCACCGGGCGAGCCGGTTGAACCGTGGATGGAGGAAGGCCAGTTCGCCACCGACGCTGCAGGTCGGGCCCAATCCGTTCACGCACTGCCAGGCAGCTTCGCGCGTGCCGCGCATCGAGAGCAGGGTGCTGCGGACCAGTGCAGGCTCGCTGCGTGCCTCCGAGGCATCGAACGCGATGAGCCTGAGCACGCCGTCGCGGAGTTGGAGCGCCGTCAACAGGCCGTCGACCACGCATGGCCCGGTCCACTCGACGCCGGCGGCCGCTGCGAGTGCCGGGCCGGCACCGTCGGCGCACGGGGTCCATGCATCCCCGCGCCGATCGAACGCCGCCTGGTCGATGCTCCAGGCCGTCGTGCCGGGCGAGCGCCGGCACCACGTGAGCAGGATGCGCTCTCCGTGCGGCGCGATCCATGCTCCGGTGTTCGCCGATCCGTCATCCAGCAGCCACTGCACGCCGCCATCGCTCGCTGCAAGCAGGCCCAGCCTCCGCGCCCCGCCTGCGAGCGGTTGCTCGACCAGCACGCCCCCATGCGGGCCGTCGAGCCAGCATCGGCCGAGCAACAGGTCCGGGCCCGCCGTCGTCGGCTTGCCGAGGCCGCCTGCTCCGATGGGATGGACGGCGACGCTCCCGCAGCGCTGGGCGGGTGCATCGCCAGTGCCCAGACGGGTCGGCCAGTCCGGCGCGCTGTCGGCCTGCACCGCGATCGCCGAGGCGTCGCCCGCAACCACGGGCATCGTGAACCCGTCCCAGGGCGCTTCGCCGAGGGAGACCAGGCCGAACTCGACGGCCGCGAGCCTCGGATCCTGCTCCGCCGAGGGGCGGATCGCCGGCAGCGACGGCGTCGACCCGCAGCCGGTGCCCGACGTGCAGCAGGCCGCCGCCAGCAGCCACCGGACGGCCGCGCAGACGCGCCGTCCCGCCCCTGCGTCAGGGGTTCTTGGGCGGGGTCGGCGCATCGGGCGTCATCAGTTCGCCACTCGGCAGGCGCCGTCCGTCGGGACTGTCGAGCAGCTTCTTCGTGTTGCTCGGCAGCGGCTTCTCGAGTTCCTTGAGGCGCTCGAGCTCCTTCACGTTGTAGTTCGTGTTGAAGTCATCCGGGTTCTCGATCACGATCGGGGTGACGAAGATGAGCAGCTCGCGCTGCGCCTTCGAGTTGTCCACGTTGCCGAAGATGAAGCCCAGGCCCGGGATGTCCTTCAGGATCGGGAACCCCGTGTCGTCCTTCGTCTCGCTCTCGATGCGGATCCCGCTGAGCACGATGGTCTGGCCGTTCTTCACGGTGACCGCCGTGTTGGTCTGCCTGCGGTCGATGGTGGGGTTGTCGCCCACGCCGGCTGCGGCGATGTTCACGTTGGAGAGCAGCACCTCGATCTCCATCGCGACGTTCTTCTCGTTGGTCACGCGCGGCCGCACGTTCAGGCCGATGCCGACGGCGATCTGTTCAAAGCTCGCCGTGGTGCCGGCGGCGTCGCTCGTGGTGCCCGACTGGAAGGGGACGTCCTGTCCGCTGAAGAACTTCGCTTCCTTGTTGTCGGTCGTGACGACGCGGGGCTGCTGCAGGATGCGCACGGCCGTGTCCTGCGCCAAGGACTGCAGCACGACCGTGGCGTCCACCCCGAAGTCGAACGTGAACTCGTTGAACTCGGCGGGGAAGTCGGTGTCGCGGGAGCCGGCCACCTCGGTCCCGATGCTCACCGCGTTGTTCGGGTTGCGCGGGGCCACCTGGCCGTTGGGTCCGAACTTGATGCCCATCGCGAAGTCGTCGCCGATCTCGACCTCGGCCAGCACCGAGGAGATCATGACCTGGCGGCCCGGCTTGTCGAGCTCGGTGATGATGCCCATGAGCGCCTGCTGGATCTCCGGCGGAGCGAGGACCAGCAGCGAGTTCTGCACCTCGTTGGGCACCACGCGGCTCTTGCCGACGAGCGCGCTGACCTCGGCCTGCTCGTCGCCGCCCGCGCCGCGGCCCGACTGCCAGGGGAACTGCACGGTGTTGTCGTTGCCCGCGGTCCCGCCGGTCGCACCGCTGGTCTCGCTGGTGCCGCCGCCGGCGCTCTCGAAGTTGATGCCGCTCAGGCCGGTGTCCTCGCGGGTGATCTCGGCTCCCGATCCGGCCTGCGCGAGCAGCGCGTTCAGGATCTCGGCCATCTTGACCGAATTGGCGTACTTCAGCGGCACGTTGGTCGGGATGCCGACCTTCAGCGGCTGGTCGAGCAGCTTGACCATCTGGTCGAGCCAGATGAAGTTGTCGGGGGTCTTGCTGATGATCACGAGCCGGTTCGAATCCGGGTAGGCGTCGATCTTGAAGATGTTGCTCACCGCCACGGTCGCGCCGCTGTCGCCGCCGCCGAGGTTGCCGCCGAGCCGCACCTGGGCACCGCCGGTGCGGCCGCCGCCCGCCGAGCCGCCGCCGTTCTCCAGCAGCGACTCGAGGAGCTGCTCCATCTTCAGGGGATCGGTGTAGGCCAGGTCGTAGACC
>JBEGNG010000272.1:0-3044 GCA_041182645.1 Planctomycetota bacterium | reverse complement strand
GACGCACTCTTGGACGCGCTGCTCGATCCTCCGGCGCCAGAAGACTTCGCTGCGGAGCCCTTGCCTGCGCCCGAGCCTGAACCCGAACCCGATCCCGATCTCGAGCCAGATCCTGAACCCGATCCTGATCCCGATCCTGAACCCGATCCTGATCCCGAGCCGCGCCCGCCTCGCCCCGCCCGGAACGGTGTCGAGCCAGCGGTTGCGCCTCCGCCATCATTCACCTCAACATCGAGCGCACCGCGTGGCTCGCGCGGGTTGAACGGAGTGTTGGCCGCAGAGGTGTCACCGTCGATCGCCACGGCCACCGGCTCTGGAGCGACGACCGCCTCATCCTGCTTCGGCGCACTCGAACACCCCGCGATGATGGCCATCAGGGTCAGGCAGCCAACACGAGGCAGGGCGGTCATCGGCATGGGCATCAAACCTCCGGGAGCCGCATGCTACGCCTGAAGCCACGGAATCGAGCGGGGAACGCCACCCCAATCGACTGGGCGTGCGGCGCCCAAGCCGCCCGACCTCTGCCGACCGAGGGCGTCGAGCCCGTCACCCGCCGTGCGCAGCCCAGCCCTCGGCCGCCCAGGATGGCGGCTCACGGCCCGCCTCAGAGCTTGCGAACGTAGATGTTCGCCCACTGCACCGCGCTGCCGTGCTTCTGCAGGCCGATCGGGCCGGTCGCCGGCACCCCCGGCAGCGAGGCGTCCTTCAGGACGTGCTTGCCGTTGAGCCACACGTTCAGGACCTCGCCCTGCATGCGGATGCGGAAGCGGTTCCACTGGCCGATCGGGGCGTCGGCCTTCTCGACCGGCGTGCACGCTTCGCGCACGGCGGCCGACAGGTTGGGATTCGTTCGGTAGCCCCACACTTCGCCGCTGCCCACGCTCCAGTTCCACATGTTGACCTGGCTCTCGGGCTTGCCGCGCAGGAAGATCCCGCTGTCGTACTCATCGATCTCCTCGGTCATCTCGGTGCCGTCGGCGTTGCGGACTGCATCACCCTTGGGACCGATCACCGGGCGACGCTGCTTGCCCTGCGCGGGACCCGACCAGCGCCAGTCGGCGATGAGCTCGAAGTCGCCGAAGCTCTCCTTGCTCCACAGGTCGCCGCCCTGGCCGTCGAAGTTCAGCGTCCAGTCCTCGACCTTCCAGTGGCCTTCGCTCTCCTTGGGCATGGTCCAGTGGTCGAGCGTGCCGTCAAGCAGCGGACGGAACTCGGCGAGTTCCGGATCGGCGCGCATCTCGGGGGCGGGCATCAGCATGCGGTTCTCGGGCAGCATCTTGATGCGAAGGTTGCGGAACCAGATCGGCGAACCTTCGGCTTCCAGGCAGATGTAGCCCTGGCGCGGCTTGATGTCCTTGCCGCCCGAGACTTCCTTGCCGTTCACCTCGAGCTTGATCGTGCCGTCCACGCAGATCACGCGGTAGTGGTTCCATTCGGGCGCACCCTTCGTGCGGTCCTCACTCGGCAGGCAGCGCTGCCAGCCTTCGGGATGCGGACGATCGGGCACCATGCTCGCGCCGTGGATGCTGAAGATGTCGCCCTGCGAGGTGTAGCGCAGGCGCCCATCGGCCATGCGGCTCTCGACGCCGTCCATCACCTGCACCTCGATGCTGCGCGTGAAGGGCACGCCGCGCGCGCAGATCGCATCGCTCCACACGAAAAGGCCGGCGTTCCCGCCCGGCTTGCGGTGGCTGTACTCCATCTCGAAGACGAAGTTGCGGTACTGGCGGTCGGTCCGCATGACGCCGGTCGGCGAACCCGTGCACGCGATGACCGGGTTGCCGGCCTCGTCCTTGCCCACGCTCCAGGTCGAGGGCGAGGTGTTCACGTTGGTCCAGCCGTCCAGGTCCTTGCCGTTGAAGAGCGGCTCCCAGCCCTCGGGCTTGGCGGCCTGCTCACGCGCGAAGTCGACGGTGAAGGTTCCGGCCTGCGCGGGTGAGGCCGCGATGGCCGCATCGCGCGTGGTGGCCGCGTGTTCCGCGGGCGCCTCGGTGGCTGGCTTGGTCGACGCCGCGCACGCGACGAGGATCGAGGTCACCGAACACGCAGCCAACGACGCAACAAGGGCGGAAGTGTGCATGCGGGCACGGTACCGCCGCGGGGGTTCACGCGTCGATCGTCAGGGGTTGCCGGCCCGGCGGGCGCGAATCACGCGTCGATGGTCGCGACCTTCGGCGCCACATCGACCGTCGCGGTCGTCTTCGAGAGCACGTCCTCGACCGTGTGGCCGGGGGCGACTTCCGTGAGCATGAAGCGGCCGCCGCGCTTCTCGAAGACGGCGAGGTCCGTGATGAGCATGTCCACGCACGACTTGCCCGTCAGCGGCAGCGTGCAGCGGGGGATGAACTTGCTCTCGCCCTTCTTGTTGCAGTGCTCCATGACCACGATGCGGCGCTTGACGCCCGCGACCAGGTCCATCGCGCCGCCCATGCCCTTCACGAGCTTGCCCGGGATCATCCAATTCGCCAGGTCGCCCTGCTCATCGACTTCCATCGCGCCCAGGATCGCCAGGTCGATGTGGCCGCCGCGGATCATGCCGAAGCTGTCGGCGCTCGAGAAGAAGCTGTGGCCCGGGACGCCCGTCACGGTCTGCTTGCCGGCGTTGATGAGGTCGGGGTCGACCTTGTCCTCGGTCGGGAAGGGGCCCATGCCGAGCAGGCCGTTCTCGCTCTGCAGCCAGACCGTCATGCCGGCCGGCACGTAGTTCGCCACGAGCGTCGGGATGCCGATGCCGAGGTTGACGTAGAAGCCGTCCTTGAGTTCTCGGGCGGCGCGCTTGGCGAGTTGGTTGCGGTCGAGCGGCATGGGTGCGATGTTGTAGCACGCGCCGGGCGCGCCGTGCGTCGCAGCGGCGTGAGGCGTGCAGCAGCGGGCGGCGCGCCGTGCAGCGCGCTCAAGCCGCCGTATCCTTGGGCGATGCACCCCGTCCTGACTGCGCTTGGCCTTGATCGTCACGCCCGTGTGAAGCCCGCCGCCGGCCCCGCGCCCGAGGGTTGGGTCGTCACCGAGAACCCCGCCGACGGCTCGCCGCTGGCCATGGTCCG
>JBEGNG010000271.1:0-3046 GCA_041182645.1 Planctomycetota bacterium | reverse complement strand
CATCCGGCGTTGGACCGATCACCGTCGGGTCATCCGGGGTCATCGCCGCAGCCTACCCCGACTCGGTCAAGGATCAGGGGGGGATCTTCTCGGGGTCGTTGCCGCCGGCGCGACCGGCACGACCTCGGCCGGGGCGTCGAGATCGATGGCCAGCCGGGCCTGCTCTCGTGCCTTGCGCAGCATGGCGACTTCGGCCTCCTGCCGGGTCAGCCGCGGCTTGGCGGCACCGCCATCGTCCCGCCCGGCCTGCTCGCGCAGCAGGTTCCTGAGGGTGACGGCGTTGAGCCACCGCGCATCGCTCGTCTCCGCGCGCGCGGGCTTCGCGTCCTGCATCGCCTGCAGGAGGTCGATGGCTTCGGCCACCCGCTCCTGCGCCACGAGCGTGCCCGCCAGGTCAGCCGTGATGTTGAAGACGGGGATCGCGCTCGGTTCGCCCGCAGCGACCCACAGCTCACGCACCTGCCGCTGCAGGCGCTCGGCATCGGCATGTCGACCGACGAGCCCATACAGGTAGGCCATGTTCTTGCGCACATCGCGCCAACGAGCGGCATCGGCGATGCGACGGGACTCGACGAGGCGGACCGAGTCCTCGCCGAGCTTCACGGCATCGGCAAGGACGGGCGCCGACGCCGCAGGATCCTGTGGCGCGGTCTCCGCCATGAGCACGGCCGCCTCCATCAGCGCGAGCAGGTACTCATCCGGCGGCGAGACCAGGCCGGAGCCGATGCGGCGGCTCTCCTCGAGCACCTTGACCGCATCGCCGAGCGCGGCCCCACTGCCGTCGTCGAGCTGCAGGAGCGTGGCGGCGAGGTTGCCGCGGCTGTCGAAGCTCAGGGGATGCGCGTCACCGTAGAACGATGAGTCGATCGCGATCGCACGGCGCAGCAGCGTGAGGCCCTCGGCCTGGCGATCGGGGAAGTTCGGATCGGCGAGGCACAGCCCGAGGTTCGTCAGCACATTCACCTGCAGGCGCTCGGGGATCGGCTTGAGCGCCTCGACCTCGGCGCGCACGGCGGACAGCGTGGCGATCGCGGCATCGAGCTCGCCCTGGCGCCGCTGCAGGTCGCCGATGGCCGACATCGTGCCCAGGCGCACCTCGGCGGGCTGCGCGGCCACGGCGGCGCAGGCCCGGTACTCGGCCAGCGCCCCGGCAAGATCGCCCTTCTCTTCCAACAGCGCGCCGAGCAGGCGGCGGCACTCGACCGCATCGACATCCTCGGCACCCACCGACGCGACCCAACGGGCGAGGACCGCACGCAGCTGCGCCTCGCCCGAAGCCCGGTCGCGATCGACGCGCGCCATCCACTGCTCGGCGGTGAGCGTGCGCCGGTCATCGGCACCCAGCAGCGGCGCGTAGAGATCCTTCGCCCGCCGGAACAGTTCGCCGGCGCGGTCGAGGCGCCCCAGCTGCTGGTAGGCACGGCCGGCCGACATCAGCAGGCCGGCACGCACGAAGGGATCCGCGGCATGCTCACGGTCGGCACGGGCGATCGCGCGATCCAGCATGATCTCGGTCACCAGGCTCGAGGCGACATCGGTCATGTTGATGCTGCGCAGCCCTTCCTTGAACGCCTCCTGCAGCGCTGCACGACGCGCGGGGTCCGCGATCGTCGCGGCCAGCGCATCGACCTGCCGCATGAGCTCCGCAGCCATGCGCGTGCCCGTGTCGCCGCCGCCGAACTCGCTCGTCAGGCGCACCTGCTGCCCGAGCACCGCCTGCACGTCGCGCTCACGCTGCTCCGCACGCTCCTTCGCGGCCCGCTCGGCGACGGCGAGCTGCTCGGCCCGGACCCGCGCCGCTTCCTCGGCCTTCTTGGCATCCTCGGCCTTCCCGCGTGCGACGCGCTCGGCTTCGGCCAGCCGCTCGGCCTCGGCACGCGCCGCCTCTTCGGCCTTGCGAGCATCATCGGCCTTGCCACGCGCCAGGCGTTCGGCCTCGGCCGCGGCATCCGCCTGCTCGCGCGCAGCCTTCTCGGCCAGCGCGGCCTGCTCGGCCCGGTCGCGTTCACGGGCCTCGGCGACGGCGAAGACCGTGCTCACGACGGCACCGACCGCGAGCGACGCCGCCACGGCCCCGCTCGCCCACACGAGCGCACGGTTGCGGCGCACGAACTTGCGGACCTTGTACGCCCGCGACTCAGGGGCAGCGACCAGCGGAAGTCCGCCCAGGTAGTTGCGGATGTCCGCCGCCAGGTCGTTGGGGCTTGCGTAGCGCTGGTCGCGCTCCTTGCGCATCGCCTTCAGGGGGATCCACTCGAGTTCGCTCTTGAGCATCGAGGCGATCTCGTCGATGCGGCTGCGACGGGCCTCGGCGATCCTCGAGGCCGAGGCGCCGTCCTTGGTCGCGAAGGTCGAGAGCCGACGGCTCGGCGTCGGCGGATCCTCCTCACGGATGATGCGCTGGATCTCGCGGAACGCCCGGCTGCGCAGCTCCTTGGGGTCGAAGGGCAGCGCACCCACGAGGAGCTCGTACAGCATCACCCCGAGCGAGTAGACGTCGCTGCGGGTGTCGATGTCGGTCGCATCGGGGTCGGCCTGCTCGGGGCTCATGTACTCGGGCGTGCCGATCATCTGCCCGACCTCGGTCATCACCGTGTGCTCGCTCATGCGCGAGTTCAGTGCCTTGGCGATGCCGAAGTCGATGACCTTGGCCACGGCACGGTCGCCCTCGCCCGATGCCACGAGCACGTTGCCCGGCTTGAGGTCGCGGTGGATCAGGCCCTTGGTGTGCGCGTGCTGCACGGCATCGCAGACCTGGATGAAGAGCTCCAGCCGTGCGCGCAGGTCGAGCTTGCGCGCATCGCAGTAGCGCTCAGCGGCTCGCCCTTCACGTACTCCATGTCGAAGTACGGCCGCCCCTGCTCCGTCACGCCGCCATCGAGCACCTTAGCGACGTTGGGGTGGTTCATGATCGCCAGCGCCTGGCGCTCCTGCTCAAAGCGCCCGAGCACCGAGCTCGAGTCCATCCCGGGATTGATGAGCTTCAGCGCGACCTTCTGCTCGTAGGGCACGCGCCGCTCGGCGAGCCATACCACGCCGAAGCCAC
>JBEGNG010000270.1:0-3062 GCA_041182645.1 Planctomycetota bacterium | reverse complement strand
ACGAACGGGGGCACGAACGGCGGCCGGGGCCGAAGCGGGTTCGTGTTGGGTTGTGACGACTGGTTCAGCGGGCTTTCGGCTCGCGAGCTGCGCGAACGGGTGGCCGTCGACGCGAAACTGATTTCGCTGAATCCGAAGTCGGCGGGGTCGCCGACGGTCGCGAACGTGGGGTTGCTGCCGGAGATGAACCGGGCGCCGAAGATCGCGCCGGATCCACCGGGCCCCTGGAAGGGACCGCGCCCGGGGAAGGTCACGCCGTCGGCGTTGGCCACGACAGCGCCCGGCGCTTGGGCGGTGAGCGGCACCCGGATGTGCAGCCCGATCGCCGGAGCCTCGAGCGGCATGCCGAACTCGCTCAGGTCGATGTCGATGGTCGCCACCGGGTACGCGCTGCCATCGAAGGTCACGCGGGCATCGATGTCGGCGGTGGCGATGCGCTGCGCGTCGAGCAGGACCGGTGCAGCGGCGAACTTGGGTTCGGAGAGGGAGCCACCGATGATGGCACGGACCTCGGACCCGACCGGCGGGGCCACGCCGGCCACCACCACCTCGGGGTAGGTGTCCTGTCCCGATGAGTCGTCATGGATCTCGTCCGTCAGGATCGAGAACTCGAGGGCGATGATCCCATCCGCGCGGACCGCGTAGTACACGTTGGGGCTGGCCATCGATGCACCGGGCGTCACGGTCGGATCGAGCTCGGCTCGGTCCGAGGCGACGGCCGTCGTCAGCACGACCGTCCCGTCGGGCGTGCGGCCGGTCTCGGGATCGACGCTGACCCAGGTGCCGTCCACGAGCTGGGCTTTGAGCAGGCGCTTGTTGGCGGCCTGCGTCTGGCCGAACGAAACCTCGCGATCGCCGAGTCGGCGCGGGGAGATGATCCCGTACTCGTTGATGGGTGGCGGTGGCTGGTCCGAGGTCGGAGCCTGGGGCCGCGTGATCAGGTCCGCGGTCGCCAGGTCGGCCAGTGCCGTCGCCATGACGACAGCGGCACCCAAGCACGAGGCCAGGCGCCACGACGTGGCGACGCGAATGGTTGGTTGTTCCATGCCCTCTTTCCCTCCGCACGGGCGTTCAGCCCGGACGTCCTCTACCGTCGGTTACGCAGGGGGGCTCCACAAGTTGCACCCAAGGGATTCTTTCATGCGAATCTGATTATCGAGACGCGGCTGCGGCCCGCCGCTCGGCGCGACGTCGCCTGAAGAAACTCCGCAGGGCCTCGGCGCACGGACCCCGAAGCACCCCGGCCACCACAGGGCAGCGGTGGTTCAGCCGCGGATCCTGCGGGACATTCATCAGGCTGCCGCAGGCCCCGGCCTTGGGATCCGTGGTCCCGAAGACGATGCGACCCATGCGGGCGTTGACGAGCGCGCCGGCGCACATGCTGCAGGGTTCGAGCGTGACCGCGATCGAGCACCCCACCAGGCGCCAGGATCCAAGGCGTTCGCCGGCTTGGCGCATGGCGACCACCTCGGCATGCCCGGTCGGGTCGGTCGACGCCTCGCGGTTGTTCGCCGCTTCGCCGAGCACGGTGCCGTCGCGGTAGACGACGGCGCCCACCGGGATCTCACCGGCCGCGGCGGCGCTGCGCGCCAGCGCGAGTGCGTGGCGCATCATGCGGAGGTCCTCGACGGTCGCGCCCCGTGGCAGTCGTCGTCGGCGCGCGCGGATCCTCGTGAAGGCGGCCTTCGTCATCGCTCGTCGCTGGGATCGTTGCGGTCCAGGCCCACCAGGCCGCGCGTCACGGCGCCGCGCGCCACGCGGCTGGCCGGTGCGAAGACCAGCAGCAGGATGCCCAGCTCGTACAGCAGATAGAGCGGCACGGTCAGGAGGCCGAGGCTCAGGATGTCGCCGGGCCCCACGATGGCGGCAACCACGAGCGCGCCGAAGAACGCGAACTTGCGCCAACGCCGCAGCATGGGTGCATCCACCAGGCCCATCCAGCCCAGCAGCAGCGTGACCACCGGAACCTGGAAGCTCAGGGCCGTGCCCAAGGCCAGCATGATGATGAGGTTGATGTAGTTGGACAGGTGGTAGACCTGCATCAGCGTGCCGGGTCGCACCATCGGCAGCGACAGGATCTCGGCCTGCGTGCCCTCGGTGCCGAACGGCACGGCGACGCGCACCGTGTGCTCGGTCGTGTTCACCCACGAACTCCCCGGTGCGGGCGCCGCGGGGTCCTGCGCCAGGAGCGGCAGCGTCGGGCCGACGGCCTCGCTGGCCGCAGTCACCTCGACGACCGTCGGCGTGTTGCCGCTCATCGCGATCAGGCCGCGCAGCATGAGCGGCAGGATCACGACGTACATGAGTGCCAGGCCGGTCGCGGCGAGGATCGTGCTCAGGGGCACCAGGAAGTGCGCGAAGCGCCGCTCGTGCGCGTACAGGCCGGGGGCCACGAAGCGCCAGGCCTGGTACAGCACCCACGGCAGGCTCACGAGGATCGCCCCGATGAGCGAGAGCTTCATGTCGACGGCGAGGGACTCGATCGGCGACATCACCTGCAGCTGCGCGGGCAGTCCCTCGGCGCGCAGCGCATCGAGCACCGGTGCGGTGAGGAACGCCCGGATCTGCGGCGCCACGAAGAAGAGGCCGATCGCCAGAGGCAGCGGGACGAGCGCCGCCAGGAACAACCGCTTGCGCAGTTCCTCCAGGTGGTCGCCGAAGCTCATCACGCCGTCATCGGTCTCGCGCTGGTCGAGGGGCACGCATGGATCCTACGAGGTGCGGGCCGGACCGCCGGGGAGCGGCAGGCCGAAGAAGGCGCGCGCATTGCGGTCGACCAGGCGCTCGAACTCGTCGTACGGGAGGCCGCGCTGCGCCGCGATCGCGCGCGCCGTGTGCACCACGAAGGCGGGCTCGCACGGTCGGACGGCGCGCACGGGCTCGGGCGAGAGGAACGGGGCGTCGGTCTCGACCATGATCCGGTCGAGCGGGACCATGGCGATCGCTTCCCGAAGCGCCGGCGCGTTGCGGTAGGTCGCGACGCCGGTGAACGACACGCTGGCACCGAACGCCAGCACGAGCTCCATCTCCCGCGGGCCGGCCGTGAAGCAGTGGAAGACGAA
>JBEGNG010000269.1:0-3069 GCA_041182645.1 Planctomycetota bacterium | reverse complement strand
GTGCGCCAAGGTCGTACTCCTCCTGCGTTCGGTAGCGGAACGAGATCTCGTCGGGTCGGAAGCCGAAGCCCTCGACCGCCTCCTCGACATCGGCGGCATCGAGTTCGATCGAGACGCCGATCTGCGGACCCGAGGTCGCGCAGTCGCGGACATCGCCCCGCCAGGAGCGGATGCGCTCGGCATTCGGATCACGCCAGCTGACGACGGCGTCCGGGCAGACCCAGGATCGCTCGGCGGCCGGTGCATGGCGCGGCGGCGTCCACGACGAGGCGTCGGATGGGGCGGGCGATTCGATGCGCGAGCGATCGACCCGGATCGCCGCCGAGCCGCCGGCCCGGCGCTGGACGCGCGGTACGCCGGCGACGCGGACCTGGGATGCATGCTGGGCCATGGCCGGTGCTGGTGGATGGTGCTGCATCGCCGTCACGCCGACGCGGGTCCACGCCACCACGCCCATGGCGAACAGGCCCGAGCCGAGGATGGACAGCGTGGGATGCATGGACCACCCTTCGTCGGCCCGTGATCGCGGCCTCAGCAGTGAACTTGGCGTGAAGCCCCCAACTTTGCTTATGGCCCCCATCCCACCGATAGGATCGGGCCATGATGCTGACCCCGCGCACGGATCTCCCGGCTCCGACTGCCCTCCCGACCCGGTGCGCTGCCATGGCGCTGCTCGCGCTCCTGGCCGGATGCGTGACCCACCGCACCTCGCTGCATGAGCCGCAGCCCGCATCGGCCCAGCACTGGAACACCTACTCGCTGCAGCCCCAGGCGGCGATCGATGCGATGGGCTCATGGCCCCGCATGACGCCCGACCAGGTCATGCGGGGCGAGGCTGGCCCGGATGGCACCATGCCGGTCGTCATCGAGGGAACACTGTCGAGGGTCTGCCTGACCATGGGGTGCTGGGTCGAGATGGGTACCGCCGGCGAACCCCTGCTGGTCATGACGCGGGACCACGAGTTCTTCGTGCCGCGCAACGCGCAGGGCGTCCGCGCGCGCGCATACGGTCGAGCCGTGGCCCGCGAACAGTCCGTCGAGACGCTTCGCCACATCGCCGAGGATGCGGGCGCCAGCGCCGACGAGATCGCACGCATCACCGAGCCGCGCGTGCGCATGGTCTTCATCGCCGATGCGATCGCCATGCCGCCCGGTGGGCTTGATCGACCGGTCCGCTGATGGACATCGAGCGACCAGCGTCCCTCTCCCGGCGTGAAGCCGTCCGCCTCGTGGCGGGATCGGCGCTGGCGGCAGCCTGCTCGACGGACGCGCCGCCCCTGCCCGGACCATCGACCCCGAGGAACACCTCCATGCCTGCATCCCCGATCGTGCTGTCCACCTGGAACCATGGCAAACCAGCCACCGAGCATGCCCTCGGCGAACTCGCAGGGGGCGCGACGGCCGTCGATGCGGCCGAGCGCGGCGTGATGGTCGTCGAAGCCGACTGCCCGGATCGCTCGGTCGGGCTCCAGGGCTGGCCCGACCGCGACGGCATCGTCACGCTCGATGCAGCGATCATGGATGACACCGGCCGATCCGGCGCGGTGGCGTGCGTGCGGGGCGTGGCGCATCCGATCGCGCTCGCGCGCCGCGTGATGGACCGGACGCCCCACGCGCTCCTCGTCGGACCCGGCGCCGAGGAATTCGCCCGCACGGAGGGACTGTTCACCGGAACCCGCCCGCTCGATGGCGTGCAGGAAGCGGCGTGGAAGGAGTGGCTGCGCGAACGGCAGTACCGACCGCGCGCCAACAGCGAGAACCACGACACGATCGGCATGCTGGTGCGGGATGCATCGGGGCGGCTCGCCGCGAGCTGCACCACCAGCGGGCTTGCCTGGAAGATGCACGGCCGCGTGGGCGACTCACCGCTCGTGGGTGCGGGGCTGTTCGTGGACCCCAAGGCAGGCGCCGCGGTCTGTACCGGCCTGGGCGAGGTCGTGATGCGTCGACTCACCTCGTGCGTCGCCGTCGAACGGATGCGTGCAGGCGCATCGGCCGCCGAAGCGTGCCGCGAGGCGCTGCAACGCCTCCTCGAGTCTGGCCCCCTCGATGCCAACGTGCAGGTGGGGCTCATCGTGCTCGCGCGCGATGGCACGCATGCGGCAGGCGCCCTGCAGCGGGGCTTCACCTATGCCGTGGGCACGGCCGGCTCCGTGGTCATGCACGAGGCACCCGCACTGGCGTGAGGCGCCGCGGACGCGGCGACGTCGTTCAGAAATCCAGCGAGAAGAATGCGCCGAGCAGGATCGCGGGGTTCACGTCGGACGCTGCGAGCTGGTCACCGCTGCTGTCCGAGATCGTCAGTTCCTGCATGGCGTTGAAGCCGAGCACCAGGTCCATGCGCGCGGCACCGCGGCGCCAACCGCTGCGCATCCAGAGTGGGATCGACTGGTCCTCGCCCACGCCGTTGCTGCGCGCCGCAGGCCCGGCGTCATCGAGCCGGAAGCGCTGGTACGACCAGCGCCCGCCGCACGCCAGGTGGCACTCCTTGCTCACGTCGAAGACGAGCTCGATGCCGGGACCGGTCGGGAATGCCTGCGGTGCATCGATGTTCGTGAGCCGGATGCCCTGTTCGAGTTCCCAGTCGATGAGGATGACGGGCACGATGAGCGCGTCATCCTCGATGCGCGAGCTGCCGATCACGCCCAGGCCGAGGTTGAAGTCCGGGCCCATGCGGTAGGAGAAGGCACCGAAGCCGCCCCCGGTGATCGTGTCGCTGAAGTCCGCGCCATCCTCGCCGTTCGTGCTGGCGAAGCCCTGGAGCAGGACGGTCCAGTCCGAGTCGACCCGGATCGTCGTGCCCAGATTCACCGTCGCGTTGACGATGGTGTCCCAGGGGTCGGCACCGCCGATGGCGTTGCCCAGGGGTGTGCCGGTCCCGAAGTCGTACCAGTTCCCGTCCCATTCGATGCCGGCGTTGAGCGCCATGCGGCGATCGACCGGGGTGGACACATCGACCGCACCGAATGCCCGGAGGATCGACAGGTCGCCGCCCGTGTTGAAGGTCGCCGGGGCCTGCCAGAGCACGCCGCCGCCGACCAGGAAGGTCGAGCCGCGACCGATCGCCGC